>NZ_CAWMSA010000045.1:53219-98501 GCF_963870205.1 Anabaena sp. CA = ATCC 33047
AATTGGCGGTTTACCTCCTGTTCTTAGTTCAGCCGCAATTTTTCTTCCTGCTGTCCATGTTCCGCCTTGCAGGATTTTGGCTAGGGGTAATTCTTCGGGACTCATGCCTAATTTTTCCCTGATTGTGTTGGCTATTTTATCTAATAAAATTACAGTTAAAGCTCGCCATTCGATAATAATTTCTGAGTCTACTGCATAAGTCGTCTGTAAAATCTCTGGATTTTTGACAATAATTAATCCTAAATCTAGACATAAACCTCCATTCCGATATTCTGGTAATCCTGTCAAAGCATCTAAATTAGTGATAGTTAAACCCAATTCTTGTAATGGTTCTAATAAAGAATATGTTAACCATTGGGAAAGTTTATGAAATGGTACTAAACCATCATCACTAATAGCAGAATGAAACCACACATCACCAAGATTTACCCCAGCCATTGTTAATCTTCCCGGCCAAATATTACTAAATCCCTCTAAAACAGCATTTAACACAGTGGTTGCTGCTAACTGTCCATTTTGGGATTTGCTCACTAAATAATTTACTAAATTCCCCGGTCGGTGGTTGCTTTTACCAAAGAAATGTGGTAATGAGACTAAGACTTGACCTAATTTTGATAATAATTGCGATCGCCCGGCAATTCCCACCAATGGATTTTCAGTATTGACTTGAAAACCTGAAGCTAGTTCTGCTGCTGTCAATGTTTGTAATCTCATAGCATCGACTTGAGGTAAACCATTACTGGCAAAATCCCCCCGACAAAACATTTGCAAACTAGCAATCGCCAACCCTTCCGAACGTCCCAAACTCAGCCCCGTTTCCTGTTCTTGATAACGCCAAGTCTCACCAGCACCAGCATCCAATAACACGCTAATAATTGCCAAGTCAAATTTAGCAATCGCTTTTTCCCTAGGAGTTAATCCAGCCAACTGTGCGTCTAACTTAGCTAAACGTGGTACACCCTGCGCCTCAAAATGTCGCCAACGGCTATGAAAAGGAATTTGCAAATCAGGGTACTCATTGCGTATGACTGCAATCACATAGTCTGCTACCCGTTCCAACTGCGTTAAATCACAAGCGAAATAACGAGACTTACCCGCATTCACCATAGTAAATATTTGCTGGCAACGCTCCCGAATAGCCACTGGGGAACGAAGATATGCAATTAATGTTGTTTCTGTTTCCACTCGTCAACTCCTGATAGGTGAGGGGGTAAGGGAGCAGGGGAGCAGGGGGAGCAGGGGGAGCAGGGGAGCAGAGGAGATTTTTCCCCAGAAACTCTTGAATTTTGAATTTTGAATTTTGTAGGCGCAGCCTTCCCGCAGGGTATTTTGAATTGATTTGTCCCCAATCCCCAGTACCTAATCTAAAGAACGCCCCTTTACCTCGGCTAAACCATCGGCTTCTAAAACATCGCCTGTGGTGTAGTAACCCGCGGCTTTTTTCGCCTCGATTTCTACCCGTGCATCTTGGGGAACTAAATCATCTGGTATCGGTACACGTTCCACAATTTCAATACCTGCCTCAGTAATAGCGTTGTATTTCATATTACTCATAGACACCATGCGGTCGATGCGAGTAATACCCAACCAATGCAACACATCGGGCATGAGTTCTTGGAAGCGCATATCTTGGACACCGGCAACGCATTCGGTACGGGCAAAATAGGCATCGGCGCGATCGCCTCCTTCCTGTCGCTTGCGGGCATTGTATACTAAGAATTTGGTGACTTCTCCCAAGGCGCGTCCTTCTTTGCGACAATAGACAATTACACCTACACCACCAGCTTGGGCTGTTTGTACACAGACTTCAATCCCATGTACTAAATACGGGCGACAGGTACAAATATCTGAGCCGAACACATCAGAACCGTTACATTCATCGTGAACGCGCACCGCTACAGGTTTGTTTGGGTCGGTAATGGCGGCGATATCCCCGACAATATAAACAGTTAAACCCCCTATTGGTGGTAGAAATACTTCTAAATCTGAGCGTGTCACCAATTCTGGGAACATTCCCCCAGTTTGCTCAAATAAGGCTCGGCGTAAGTCTCCTTCACTAATACCAAAGCGTTTGGCAACTCCTGGTAAATACCACACAGGCTCAATGGCGGCTTTGGTAACGACTAAATCACCTCCTGGCTTCATAATTTTGCCATCTACTTGCAAGCGTCCTTGACTGACTGCTGCTTGCAGTTCTGGCATATTAATGTGAGCTTTTGTGATGGCTATCGTTGGGCGGATATCGTAGCCTTGTTGATAATAAGATGTAAATACTTCGGGTGCGATCGCACCGAATGGATCTAAAGAAACTATTTTATCAGGGTCAGCCCAACTGGGATGCGGGCCTATCTGCTCAACTGGTGATGTATTGGTAAAATCAGGACGATGATCTGATTGTAAAGCTCCACTCGCCACCGCTAAAGCACGATACACCGCATAACTCCCCGAATGAGTGCCAATCACATTACGATGTGCTGCCTTCGTCAACGTCGCAATAATCGGGCCTCGCTGCATCGGCTCGGCTGCTCCCCACTGAATAGGGATAGGCTTAGGCCCGAAGCGGCTAGGATGAGATGTCAGAACAATATGCCGGGAAACACTGTTTTGCTTTGGCATAATTACTGGTTTTTGTGATGTTTTAATGAACTAATAGTTACCGAGCATTTATCATCTAGCTACAGATAGTTTTTAGTTTTGCAAGATTGGTATTTTCATCATCCATTATGGACAAGTTTATATACTTAAGTACGTTTTTATAGTATTACTTAATACAAAAACTCACAAATCAAGTGTCAAATTGAGGATTTTGGATACAAAATTTTTACGATGATTTTAAAAATCAATTAACCATTTTTGAGAAAAACTTGATACCTTAATACAAGGAGACAATTACTTAAATTTGCCAATTGAAAATTCATGGATTCTTTATTAATCAACTCCTTACTTGAAGATTTGAAAAATCCTGATGCTTTAGTCCGGGAGCAAGCAACAAAGAAACTCTGGCGGATTTGGTTTCAGCAAAAGGGAGTTTACGGGCTGGAAAAAATTGACAAGAGCCAAAAATTACTGGATGCAGGTAATACCAATGAAGCCGAAGAAATTCTGAGCGAATTAATTAAAGAACAACCTGATTTTGCTGAGGCTTGGAATCGTCGAGCTTTTCTCTATTACAGCCTAGGCGAGTATAAAAAATCTCTAGCCGACTGTCAGATGGTGATTCAGATTAACTCAGTACATTTTGGAGCGTTGCATGGCATGGGTTTATGTTACGCCGCTCTCGGCAAGTACAGCCAAGCCATCAAAGCCTTCAAACGAGCTTTAGAAATTCAGCCATACTCTTTAGTAAATCAAAAATTAATTTTAGAATGTACATTCAGACTCAGCTAGCACAGCATAGAGTTCTGATTATTACCTCACTAGAGGGCATTCTATTATTGTATGAATCTGTCACCATTTCTATCAACAGCTATTCCAGGCCTTAGCCGCCGTCGGTTTCTTCAGTATAGTGCTATTGGTTTAAGTAGTAGTCTGTTTGCTGCTTGTACCGAGAATAACCAAGCATCTACATCTAACTCTGGGTTAGATCAAGTCACCCTTGGGACAAACTGGTTAGCCCAAGCCGAACACGGGGGATTTTATCAAGCCATTGCTACAGGTATTTATAAAAACCACGGTTTAGATGTTACCATCAAAATGGGGGGGCCACAAGTACCGAATGGTACACAGCTGTTGATAGGCGGTGCGGTAGATTTTTTCATGGGTTACGGCATTGATGCAATCAACGCTGTAGCACAGGGAATACCTAAAATTACAGTAGCAGCAATTTTTCAAAAAGATCCCCAGTGTCTCATCGCCCATCCCAACACAGCTAAAACTCTTGCTGATCTTCAAGGCAAACCTATTTATGTGTCTGCGGCTGCTAATGTAACTTATTGGCCTTTATTGAAGGTTAAATATGGTTTTACAGACGAACAGAAGCGTCCCTATAACTTTAATCCGGCTCCGTTTTTAACCGATAAAACCTCTGCCCAACAAGGTTATATTACTTCTGAACCCTTTACCATAGAAAAGCAAGGCGGTTTTAAACCAACAGTATTTTTATTAGCAGATTATGGTTATTCAACTTATGCTACTACTATTGAAACCAAGAAAGAATTAATAGCAAAAAACCCTGATTTAGTTCAGAGATTTGTTGATGCGTCTATTAAAGGTTGGTACAGTTATTTTGAAAATCCCCAACCAGGAAATCAATTAATTAAAAAAGATAATCCCGAAATGTCAGACGAGCAATTAGCTTATGGTCTGGCAAAACTCAAAGAATATGGGATGATTATATCTGGAGAAGCCGAAACTCAAGGTATTGGTGCCATGACTGAGCAGAGATGGCGATCGCTCTTTGATAGCATGGTTAATGTCGGGCTTTATCAACCTAATCTCAACTATCAAGCCGCTTTTACCTTACAATTTGTCAATAAAGGCGTAGACTATTACCAGTCATGAGTAACCATCAAGCTATTACACTGACTCAGGTAAGCAAAGTTTACAGCAACGGTACTGTCGCCCTGCAAGACTTAAATTTAAACATTGCCAAATCGCAATTTGTCAGCTTGGTGGGTGCTTCCGGTTGCGGTAAAAGTACAGTCTTGCGGTTAATAGCTGGACTGGGGCGCGTCAGTTCCGGTACTATTGACTGGGGCATCACACCAGCACAACGCCAACTCGCGTATGTTTTTCAAGATGCTGCCCTGATGCCTTGGGCTACTGTGCAAGAGAATGTCCGTCTACCTTTAAAATTAGGGGGAATGTCGCCGCAAAATTCCCAGACTTTAGTACAGCAAGCGTTAAAACTTGTAGGTTTAGAAAAGTTTGAACATAGCTACCCCCGTGAGTTATCCGGTGGCATGAAAATGCGCGTCTCCATTGCCAGGGCTTTGGTAACTCAGCCAAATATCTTATTAATGGATGAACCATTTGGAGCGTTAGACGAAATTACCCGTAGTAAACTCAATAGTGATTTACTCAATTTGTGGTTACAACATCGTTGGACAGTGGTGTTTGTCACCCATAATATTTATGAAGCGGTATATTTATCAAATCGAGTGTTAGTCATGGGGACAAATCCCGGACGTTTGGTAGCAGATATCAAGATTGATGCAGCTTATCCTCGTGGTGAAGATTTTCGCACATCTTTATTGTATAACGAATATTGTCGGCAGGTTTCCCAGCATTTAGCGGCCGCTATGAGATTTTGAACCACTAATAACAATGAAAATGTTGTTTGTTCGTTCTGCTAACTCAAAAAAGAAATATCAAAAATTCATCTCGGCGGAGGTTTTCGCGCCGCTATTAGTTGGTATTTTAGCAATATTTCTCTGGGATGTTTTTGTGCGGGTGACACAATTACCACCTTATATTTTACCTAGTCCTTTATTAGTATTTCAAACCCTGATAGCTGACTGGAATCAACTTTTTCCTTCACTATTAATTACACTGCAAATTACAATTACTGCTTTGATAGCGGCGGTAATTTCTGGGTTATTCACTGCTATTTTATTCACTCAAAGTAAATGGATTGAACGTAGTTTATTTCCCTATGCAGTCATTTTACAAACAACTCCGATAGTAGCGATCGCACCCCTAATTATTCTCTGGTTGAAAAATAATACCTTTGCCGCCCTCGTCGTCTGTGCTTGGATAGTCGCCTTTTTCCCGATTGTCTCTAACACTACCCTAGGTTTAAAAAGCGTAGACCGTAATTTACTCAACTTGTTTCAACTTTACAAAGCCTCTCCTTGGCAAACACTCATCTATCTGCGCCTACCCAGTGCCATGCCATACTTCTTAGGAGGGTTGAAAATTAGCGGTGGTTTAGCTTTAATTGGGGCTGTTGTCGCTGAATTTGTCGCCGGTACTGGGGGCGCAAAGTCTGGGATAGCTTACCAGATACTTATCTCTAGCTATAACCTGCAAATACCCCGGATGTTTGCGGCTTTATCACTGACTACGGGTTTAGGTGTACTGATATTTATCGGCTTGAGTAGCTTATCTGAGTTTATATTAAGGAAATGGCACGATAGTGCTGTCAACTATGAAAATTAAGATTTTAAAACGCAGAGGCACGCAGAGGAAACGCGGAGGCACGCGGAGTCTTTGTCTACCTCTGCGTTAAAAAACAAGGATATAAGATGATGACAATTAAAAATTTGGATGCCTTAATTCATTCTTTGGCAGATATAGAAGTTATTACTGATGCTAGCCAAGTTGCTAAGTTATCTCAGGATTATCATACGTTTAGCCCTGTTCTAGTGCCTCTGTTGGCGGGGAAAGTCGGGGATTTGGTGGTGCGCCCCGCTAATGAGGAGGAGGTATTAAAGGTTGCTGCTATGTGTGCGAGATACCGTATACCTGTGACTGTTAGGGGTGCGGGAACGGGCAATTATGGGCAATGTGTACCTCTACATGGGGGTGTCATTTTAGATATGACGAAAATGCAAGATATTCTCTGGGTAAAACCAGGGGTGGCGCGGGTAGAAGCTGGGGTAAAATTGGCTGCTTTAGATAAACAGGCGCGGGAAATCGGTTGGGAGATGCGTATGGCTCCTTCTACCTACCGCACAGCTACTATTGCGGGGTTTGTGGCTGGGGGCAGTGGTGGTATTGGCTCAATTCAGTATGGATTGTTAGGCGATCGCGGTAATATATTAGCATTGCGAGTTGTCACCCTCGAAGATGAACCCCGTGTGATTGAGTTACGCGGTGATGATGTCCAAAAGGTCAATCATGCTTGGGGTATTAATGGGATTATTACACAAGTTGAAATTCCCTTGGCAGCTGCTTATCCTTGGGCGGAGGTAATTGTCACTTTTGATGACTTTATGAATGCCGCTAAGTTTGGGCAGAGTCTCGGTAATGCTGATGGGATGATTAAAAAATTAATTAGCGTGTTTGCATCCCCCATTCCCCAATACTTCCACGCCCTACATTCACATATCCCTGAAGGTAGTCACTCGGCTTTTTTGCTCTTGGCTGAATCTAGCTTAGAATTATTACCAGGGTTGGTGCAGCAATTTGGCGGACAAATTACCTACCAAAAACTAGCCCACGAAGCTGGTAAAGGTGTCAGTTTAGCCGAATTTACTTGGAATCACACCACTTTACACGCCCGCAGTGTAGATACTTCTATTACTTACTTACAAAGTGTCATTCCCCCAGACAAAGGTTTGCCATTAGTCGAACATTTGTATCATTACTTCGGCGATGAGGTGATGATGCACTTGGAATTTATGCGGATGAATGGTGTTGTAGTTGTTGGTGCTTTGCAATTGGTACGCTACACCACAGCACAACGTCTGAATGAAATTATTCGCTATCACGAAGCAAAAGGTGTGTTTATTGCTAATCCCCATACTTATATTATTGAAGATGGCGGCAGAAAAGTTATTGACCCTGAACAGTTAAAATTTAAGGAAATGGTTGACCCATATCGGTTGATGAATCCTGGTAAAAGTAAGATGTTACAATTTAATATTCCTGATGATAAATAGATTCTGGTAGGGTTTTTAAGAGAGGACTAAAGTCCTTTCTGCGAGACGCTACTTGTAGCTTGCTTCCCCGGAGGGGTACACTACAAACAGCAATTTTTCCGGTGCAGAAAGTAGCATAATTAACATGAAGTGGTTAATTAATGAAAAACTCAATTAGATAAAGTTTATCGATTATTAGCCATTGCGAAATTTGACTGTTATATTATCAATACCTTCGCTCAAATCTGACACCCTAGACGAGTGGGTTTTTTCAACCACGTTCACGGCTACTCGCTGAATTTTTCACAGTAGTAGCCACCGGGTAAGTACCTGATGAGGCTGTCAGGATTTCCGCCCAAATAGGCAAACTCTGTACGTGTATCTCGATTACCGTCTGTGGATGTTTCACAAATTTGGCGCAGGAATTGATTAGACTAAACCATTATTCCGGCTCAACATGGGGAAAGCTGTGCGGATTGATTTACATGGCTTGGAGATTAGTCAAAAGGAACTACAACAATTGACTAATTTACCTGTTAATGCTCAACTAATTATCATCATTAATCCTTTAAAAAATTTAATTAAGGATATTCTCAAAAAACTCAAAGGTTCGGAAGGTGCTACAGTAATTTTTCTGAGCTTTTCTATATTTGTTTTGGGGTATCTGATTTTTGATATTTTCATAAAAATATTCGCCGCTTGGATGACAATACCCTCTTGGTTATTATTAATAATATTATGTTTTTTAGGTGGCGGATTTACTCAAGGTTTTTTGTATTATTGGTGGCGCAGTCGGCTAAAATTTACTAAAAATAATCTGACGCATTCTCTGAAAATTCTTTTAAATGATGTTGTCAGATATAATGCTGTGATTAAAGCAATAGATATTAATGACCAAATCGAAGAGGCTGGTAATGCTGGGGTAAGTATTAAAGAACGAGAAAAAGTGATTGCTGCCTTAAAGTTGACAAGAGATGATTTAATTAGAGCTTTGAAAACCGAAAGAATCTTACGAGAGAATCAAAATTTTATCCTCAAAAATACAGAATTATTTGTGAATAATTTAGCAGCTTTAACCGCGATGCAAGTTACAGAAGAAGCTACAGAACATGGTAGGTTACTCAATGAAGCCTTGCAGATTGCTTTAGATGTACAACAAGAAATGAACAGCTTACAGAGTGAATCTCATTCATGAGGACAATAGTAGATCAGCCAGCACAAAGTCAAGATGTTTTGCCAATCTCTTCCAATCCGCAACTAACAGTTTAATATAAAGAAGTGTAAATCAAGCGATCGCCTACAGGCATGGATTGGAAAGAAATTAGAGGTAACTGGGTACTCATCCCCCCCAAACCCGTCGGTATTATCCATTTCTTGGGAGGTGCGTTTGTCGCTACTGCACCTCACCTGACTTATCGTTGGCTACTCGAACACTTAGCAGCTAAAGGATATGTCATCATTGCTACGCCTTTTGTGAATACTTTAGATCATATTGCGATCGCTCAATCTGTATTACTCAACTTTGATCGCACTATAGAACGACTACACGACTCTGGCGCACTCCGCAAGCTTTACCTTCCCACCTATGGACTCGGACATAGTATGGGGTGTAAACTGCATTTACTCATCGGTAGTCTATTTCCGGTAGAACGAGCAGGTAATATTTTAATATCCTTTAATAACTATGCCGCTAAGGATGCTATTCCCTTAGTGGAACAGTTCAATTCTACCTTGATGATTGAATTTACTCCCTCGCCACTGGAAACTAACAAGTTAGTACAGGAACAGTATAATATTCGTCGCAACTTATTAATCAAGTTTAATAACGATAACCTTGATCAATCAGCAGCTTTAACTAAAATCTTACAAACACGCTTTCCAGAGATGGTGACAACCCAAATCTTACCAGGAACGCACACGACACCGTTAGGTCAAGATATTAAATGGCAAACAGGTACATCTTTCACCCCTTGGGATGCTGTGGGACAATGGTTTAAACAAGAAGTATATCGTGACTTAAACCAACTAAAACGCTCTTTACTGTTGTGGTTGAATCCCCTCTCAGCACTATAAACTGGCAACGGGGAATCAATTTGATGCCATCCACAGATAATTAGACGTAGTTGAGTATTATCAATATTCGTCATAATACTCAACCTATATTTTTATGATTAATTTGTCAGAGATATTTATTAAAACTTTTTATGTTTAAAATCTTAGTTATTGATGATGACTTATCTATCCAAACACTACTCAAAAGAATATTGCAAAAACAGGGTTATGAGGTAGTTGCCGCTAGTAACGGTGAGGAAGGCATTACTCAAGCTATGTCTTATCAACCTGCATTAATCATTTGTGATTGGATTATGCCAGGGTTGAATGGTTTAGAAGTTTGTAACCGAATTAAGACAGATCCTAAATTATCTACGACTTTTTTTATTCTACTCACATCTTTAGATTCGGTAGCTGATCGTGTCAAGGGTTTAGATGCTGGTGCTGATGATTTTATCACTAAACCGATTGAACAACATGAATTGCAAGCCAGAGTTAGAGCCGGATTGAGACTGCATCAATTAAGTCAAGATTTGCAGAGTCAAAAACTTCGCCTCGAAGCAGAATTTAAAGAAGCAGCAGACTATGTGCGATCGCTTTTACCTGAACCCATCCGCACACCTTTTACTATTAACTCCTGCTTTATTCCTTCTCAGCAACTAGGTGGCGATTGTTTTGATTACTACTGGTTAGATGCAGATTCTCTGGCTATATACTTACTAGATGCAGCCGGACATGGACTAAAAGCTACTCTCCCTTCCATTTCCGTGCTAAATTTATTACGTTCCCGTGCGCTGAAAAATCTCAACTATTATCAACCGAGTGATGTCTTGAAAGGTTTAAATGAAACCTTCCAAATGAATTATCAAAATGACAAATACTTTACTATTTGGTATGGAGTTTATAACCGAGTCACACGACAGCTAACTTATGCCAGTGCTGGACATCCACCAGCTATATTAATATCTGGAACATCCCCAACTAGCACGGAAGTTCAAATTTTAAGAACTCCTGGTATGCCAGTAGGTATGTTTCCAGAAGCAAAGTATATTGATGCTGATTGTGATGTACCAAAGTCCAGCAGTCTTTATATTTTTAGTGATGGTGCTTATGAAATCAATCAACCAGATGGCACACTCTGGAGTCTAGACGCTTTTATTCAGATACTCGCCAGTGTACATCATACTGTTGATTATCAACTTGATCATATATTAAATTATCTCAAGGCTTTGAACTCCAAAGGTACATTTGAAGATGATTTATCAATTTTGCAAATCAAATTTGATTAATTAACTTTTAGACAGTATGGCTTGATTAAAGTCATCTTCACTATTAAATATTTCAAAAACTTTATCCATTCCCGTTAGTTCAAATAATATCCTGACTTGCTGATTAATTGAACAGAGAAATAAATCCGTCCCGGCTGCTTTTAAACTTTTGAAAGCCAACACCAACGCCCCCAAAGCAGAACTATCCATGAAAGTTACTTCTTGACAATCAACTAAAATAATTTTCGCTCCACTGTCTAGAAGTTGCGTGATACTCTCGCGCAATTCTAAAGAATTTCCAGCATTAATAATTCCGGCAAGTTTAATGACTTTGACTGGCTGATTCATGGTAGTTTTAACAAAAATCTAGTTAGATGGCAAACTAACGTTGCCAACATTATATAGCAACAAGTATCTTTTAGGGGTAAAAATTCAACTAGATCAAGATTTAGATGGATGATAAAATTTTGTCTATAATTTTAACTAATATCCCACATCTATTACTATTGTAAAATTATATTGACATACAATTTTCATCAGCATCAATAAGTTGTCATGAAAGTAGATGAAGTAAGAGCTATCAACATAACTTAAATTCAAAAAATAATTTTGTATCCTTTGTGCCAAAAACCTATTTTTCCCCACCAGCTATCCTAAAACCTACAAAAAATTAATAGTTGACTTCGCCAAATCCCCACCCCCAATATTTACAAAATAGGACTGACTTTAGCTCTATAAAGTAACTTATCACCTTGTAGGTAGCCTGTATAGCGAACCTTGACTATTTCGCCTGGCTGTGCGCTGCCTTCCAGTAATTGATGCAGTTGGGGATTGTAGGGTAGTTCTGCTCCTACGGGTGCGATCGCCTGCACTCCCCAGGCTTGTAATAATTTTTCTAAAGGTTTTTGTACTAAGGGTAAAATTTTGACGGCTGTTAGTTCCGGGTTCTCTTGCGCTTTGACTGCTGCTGTCGGCCATTGTAACAATAAAGACTCCAGTAGTTGCAAGCTCGATTGCTGGAATTCTTGCAGTAATCTTTCTCGCTGCTGCTGGAGTTGTAATTGCGATCGCTCGTATTCTTGTTTTAAATCAGCGATTTCTTGGGGACTGGGAACTGAGGAGTGATGATTTTGTCCTGCTGGTACGCTTGATACTTGATACTCAGGACTCAACACTAAAAAACTGGCTACTAATTCGCTCAAAGGTATCTGTAAGACTTGCGATAGCTTCAGTAATACATCCAACCGCATCTGCTCTAGTTTCCCCTGTCGTAGCCGCAATATTTGCCGTTCAGAAACACCAGCAGCACGACTCAGGGCTTTAAAACTAGAAATACCTACCTGCTGCATTAAGTTTTGCAGCTTTTGATTGTAATCGGACATAGGAGATTGGGAATTGGGGAATGGGAACTAGGTATTCAGAATAAATTCTATCTTGTCTGCCTCATCCCCCTAATTTCCCCTACTCCCTATTCTTCCAATAAACTTCTCAACATCCAAGCGGTTTTTTCATGTACTTGCATCCGTTGAGTTAATAAGTCGGCGGTGGGTTCGTCGTTCACTTCGTCAACCACAGGAAAAATTGAGCGTGCAGTGCGAACTACCGATTCTTGTCCTTCCACTAGCAAGCGAATCATGTCTTTAGCTTTAGGTACACCCGGAGTTTCGGGAATGGAACTGAGTTTGACATATTCGCTGTAAGTTCCTGGCGCGGGATAACCCAAGGCTCTAATTCTCTCAGCAATTAAGTCAACAGCTAAGGCTAATTCTGTATACTGGGTCTCAAACATCAGATGTAGTGTTTGGAACATTGGCCCGGTAACGTTCCAGTGGAAATTATGAGTTTTGAGATAAAGTGTATACGTGTCAGCTAGCAACCGAGACAAACCCTCAGCAATTTTCGCCCTGCTGTCTTCATCTATGCCAATATTGATATTTTTAATTGTGGCTTCAGGTGACATGATTTTTCTCCTAATTGAGTAATGATGGATTGGGGATTGGAAGGAAATAGCAGGAATTAGGTGTGAGATTCAGATTAACCCTTAAAGATTCAGATCAGGATCTGAATATTTCCCCAACCCCCACCCAAGAGTCCCTATTCCCCATGCCTTATGCCAAGTGCATCTTCAATACGCTCCGTGGAGCTTTGCGAATTCTGGCTACAATGGTTTCTTTACCTAAACGTTGGCAAGCTTCATATCTATGGCAACCAGAAAAGCCATAATACTGTCCATCTATTTCTAGGACATCTATGGGTTCTTGCTGTCCAATGGCTGCTATTGATTCCATCAAGGCTTGCACTTTGTTGGGATCGTTGCTCCGGGGCAACGGCCGCCGAATTTGATTTAATGGAATTTCTTGTACCCTAACCATGAGGAGTCAACCCCCTGCATTCTGTTTTGTCTTCTAAGTAAATCATACTCATTATGACTACGTTTTGCAACTAATCTGAGAGCAAAAACGGTAAGAGTATTATTGGAGCAATCATGCAACACAAGCAACACACTATCAAGCAATTGCCACCAGCCAAAAATACAGTAGGAAAGAAGTTGGCAAAAATTAAATATCCGTTTTACCGTTTTTCCTACACTGTAGTAATGACATTCTGTTTGTTGGGATTGACAGGTGCATCAGCGTCGGAGGACAAGGTTAAGGATTTAGAACTGGAAGTTGGGATTGTACAGCGATTTGGTGGGAAAGCGACGGACAAGTTGCAACTAGAACCGACCACAGGCGATCGCTTAAAATTAGAGTTTCAAGAGGGTGGCAAAGAGCAAATTATTTTTACTCAAAACCCGGTGAAGCTAGAAACAGTGATGCAAGCTGTACCCCAACCAGAAATTGCAGAGGTGTTGGTTTTAGGGACGTATAGCACCTACGAAACTGCTGAAGATAGTGCTAACCAGTGGCGCAAACAGGGGTTAAAGGTAGAAATTGCCCAGCCACATCGTTGGCAAGTTTGGGCGAAACGGGATGTTTACGATACTCATTTACTGCGGCGTTTGTTGTTGCAAAGCGTACAAGCTCAGGGGCATAAAACGGCTTATGTTGACACCCAGGTTTTATCTCAAGTACCGCGAGTTAGTTGGGTAGTAGATGGCAACCGCTACAGCCCCAAAAATGTCGAGGTGAGTACAATCAAAAATTTAATTCGGGTGAAAAAAGGCGAGAAACTCGATAAAAACAGAGTTTATGCCGGCAGAATAGATTTTCAGCCCAATGCCTATGGGACGTATACTTTAGTTAATCAAGTACCTTTAGAAACTTATTTGCGCGGTGTTGTTCCCCACGAAATAGGTACCACAGCCCCGAAAGCTTCCCTAGAAGCACAAGCAATTTTGGCACGGACTTACGCTTTAAGAAATTTACATAGATTTGCGGTTGACAACTACCAGTTGTGTGCAACCACCCATTGTCAAGTTTATTATGGCCTGTCTGGAAGCCATCCCAGAACCGATCAGGCGATCGCTGCCACCAGAGGCCAGGTACTCACCTATAATAATCAGCTAGCGGATGCCCTTTATTCTTCGACTACTGGCGGTGTAACTGCTTACTTTAGTGATGTGTGGAACGGAGAGGATCGTCCTTATTTACGCCCTGTAGTCGATAAACCCCATAATTCCTGGGACTTATCAAAGCAGAGTCTCGCAGACGAAAAAAACTTTCGAGAGTTTATTAACTTGAGACAAGGATTTAACGAAAGCACCTGGAATGTGTTTCGCTGGTCTAAAGAAACACCTTTAAATGAGATTATCGAACATTTGCAGAAATTTTTACGCGCTAAAAACCGCCCTTATGCCAACTTTCAGACTATTGAATCTATGGCTATTACTAAGCGTAGTCCCAGTGGACGCATTCTCGAACTGGCGGTAAAAACTGAGCTTGGCATATTTACACTACAAAAAGACGAAGTGCGTAGTGCCTTTGCTGCACCTACCAGTACATTTTTTTATATCGAGCCACTCAACAAAGGTAAATCAGAGTTATGGGGATTCGCTTTTATTGGCGGTGGTTTAGGACACGGTGTAGGCTTAAGTCAGACTGGCGCGCAAAATTTAGCCAAGTTAGGTTGGTCTACTGACAGAATTTTGCAGTTTTATTATCCTGGAACGCAAATTAAACTGCTGAATGAGGAAATTAAATTTTGAAGAATCCCCGCCCTTTAAGGGCGGAGATTGTCAATCTGGTTAATTATTGAGATGTCTCACTCTTAGTAGAGTTCTTCTTCTTTGTGAGTTTCAATCACGACATCAGAGGTGGGAGATGCCACACAGGTGAGTACATATCCAGCTTCGATCTGATCGTTGTCTAAGAAAGATTGCTGGGATTGGTCAACTGTACCAGAGACGATTTTACCTGCACAGGTAGAACAAGCACCAGCACGGCAGGAGGCTGGCAGATCAATACCTTGTTCCTCCGCAGCATCTAAAATGAATTCGTCATCGGCTACTTCGATGGTCTTGTTGAGATTTTCAGCTTCGTTGATCAGTGTAACTTTGTAAGTTGCCATTGTAGTAATCCTCTCTTTGTGAAAACGGCAGTAACTAATTTTTTCCGTAGTATAGCTAGCGGCTATTCTGGCGGAGTGAGCCGTTGTTTCAAATTTGCTTTCATCCTGATACTACGAGAAAAATTAAATCATGTAACAGAAAATCCACCATCATTAGTAATGAGATTGAGTTACTGAATAACAATAAGTTTTTTTTATGGTTATAGTGATTCTCGAATGCTGTTATGGAAAAAACTAATATTGAGAAATTGACACCAGTTTTTTTCGATATTTTCTCCTGCTTTCGCCCCGAAAATTACCCTTTCGACAGTTTCACCAGATTCAGGAGCTTCAGAAGTTCAGGGTAGTAGCTAGTGAATCCTTTGCTCAATATCATTAAAATTGGATGTGGAGTCAGAATTCCTGACTCCGGTCATTGATGAAGATGTCTAACTCTTAGTAGAGTTCTTCTTCTTTGTGAGTGTAAATTGTAACATCAGAAGTGGGAGATGCTACACAGGTAAGTATATATCCAGCTTCGATCTGATCGTCGCCTAAGAAAGATTGCTGGGATTGGTCAATGGTACCAGACACGATTTTACCTGCACAGGTAGAACAAGCACCAGCACGGCAGGAGAAAGGCAGATCATAACCTTGCTCTTCAGCAGCATCTAAAATGAATTCATCGTCGGCTACATCAATGGTGGTGGTTGTACCTTCTTCTTCGTTGATCAGTGTAACTTTGTAAGTTGCCATTTTAGTAATCCTCTCTTTGTGCAAACGGCAGTAACTAATTTTTCGCAAGGCATAGCTAGCGGCTATTCTTGCATGATGAGCCGTTGTTTCAAATTTGCTTTAATTCTGATACTACGAGAAAAATTAAATTATGTAACTCGAAATCCATCACGATTAGTAATGAGATTTAGTTATGAGATAATAATAAGTTTTTTTTATATAGTGGGAGAATCTCAAGTGTTACTATAATAAAAACATATAATTTAAAATAATAACATAATTTTTTTAGATAATTTCTCTGGTGTTCGCGCCAGAGGTTTACCGTTGAGGCAGCTTCAGAAGCTTCAAGAGGTGAGGATTTAGGTATAATTCAGAGGCAGCTTTGGGAAAAACAACAGTGCGTGTGGGTTTAGTTGGTACTGGATATGCAGCAAAACTACGAGCAGAGTCTTTAGTACAAGATGAGCGATCGCATTTAGTGGCTGTGGTGGGTAATACACCGGAAAAAACCCAGAGTTTTGCTCAAAACTACCAGGCTGAGGTGGTGGCTAATTGGCAAGATTTAGTACAACGAGCAGACTTAGATTTGGTAATCATCTCCACAATTAACAGTGAGCATGGAGCGATCGCTCGTGCTGCACTTTTAGCAGGGAAACACGTAGTTGTAGAATATCCCTTATCCGTAGATGTCGCAGAAGCAGAAGCCCTAATTGCTTTAGCAAAAACACAGCAAAAATTACTCCACGTTGAACATATTGAACTGTTAGGCGGCTTGCATCAAGCTTTAAAGCAAAACTTAGACAAAGTTGGTAATTTATTTTACGTACGATACAGCACCATCAACCCCCAAAATCCTGCACCCCGCAAATGGACATATCATCATGAAATGTTCGGTTTTCCCTTGATTGGGGCGTTATCTCGCTTACATCGACTCACAGATTTATTTGGTGAAGTTTTCTCAGTTAACTGTCATCAAAGATACTGGGAAACCGAACCAGACTATTACCAAACTTGCTTTTGTACAACTCAACTGTGCTTTAAAAGTGGTTTGTTAGCACAGGTGATTTATGGCAAAGGCGAAAGTTTATGGCAGTATGAACGAAAATTTGAAGTTCATGGTGAAAATGGTGGTTTAATTTTTGATGGGGATACAGGATTTTTTATCCAGGCTGGAGAAACCACACCCATAGAAGTAGGAACTCGTCGCGGCTTATTCGCCAAAGATACTACGATGGTGTTAGATCATCTCTATGATGGTACGCCGTTATATGTCACTCCAGAGGAAAGTTTATATACTTTAAAAGTTGCTGATGCTGCCCAAAGAGCCGCACAGACTGGTTTAACGATATTTTGTGACAGATACTTTCAATAAAAGTTCATGACAACCGAGCCAATCGTTATTTTATCCCAACGAGAAATAGACAAAATGCGGCAAGCAGGAAGCTTGGCAGCTAAACTATTACAGCATCTTGAGCCAATGGTTAAGCCAGGGGTGACAACTCTGGAACTCAACGATGAGGCGGAACGTTGGACACAAGCACAGGGAGCAAAAAGCGCGCCTTTAGGTTACAGGGGTTTTCCTAAGTCAATTTGTACCAGTATCAATGAAGTCATCTGTCATGGCATTCCCAATGCTAAACAGGTTCTCAAAGAAGGCGATATTATTAACATTGATGTGACACCAATTGTGGACGGCTACCACGGTGACACATCTAAGACTTTTATTGTGGGTGATGCTGCGCCAAAGGTACAAAAACTGGTAGAAGTTACCGAAAAGTGTCTTTACTTAGGTATTTCCGAGGTAAAACCAGGGGCGCGAGTTGGTGATATTGGCGCAGCTATTCAAGAGTATGCAGAAGCACAGGGTTTTTCTGTGGTGCGTGATTTTGTCGGACATGGTATTAACCGTATTTTTCATACAGCCCCGGATATTCCCCACTATGGAACAAGGGGGAAAGGTAAGCGTTTGCGTCCGGGTATGGTGTTTACTATTGAGCCGATGATTAATGAAGGTACTTATGAGGTGGAGATGTTGAGTGATGGTTGGACAGCAGTAACGCGCGATCGCAAATTATCGGCTCAGTTTGAGCATACTGTGGTTGTTACTGAGGATGGTGTGGAAATTTTGACGCAAGTTAATTGATTAAACGCGGAGGGGCGCGGAGTTTTTTTGAGGAGATTTGTTTGGTGTTGTGATTATCTTCCTAGTTGATTGGGAATTCCTTCACAACCTCCGGGAATTGTGCCTCTGGTTTTTTCTCCGCCCCACGCACAGCAGTATTGACGCGCAGATTCTGACATTCTTTGTACGTTGCTAAAGTCGGCATTTTCGACGACAGCCCCGGTAAATTCCCCGGTTTGGTAATCTGGGGGTTGGTTGCGGCTGCGGGGTGATGCTTTCTCTGGTGAGCCATAAAATAGGCGTACTCCATTTAGGTCAGCACCACTGAGGTTAGCATCGTATAAGATGGTGCGGGAAAGGTTGGCTTTGATTAAGTCACAACCACTGAGGTTAGCCCGGACAAGGTTGGCTTCGCTGAGGTCTGTCCAGCGTAAATCTGTGTTTGATAGGTCGGCGGCGGCTAGCATGACTCCTAAATCTATGACGCGCACACCTTCTAAACGGTCTTCTTCGTAACCGCCTATACCGTTGAGTATGGCTCTACCTAAACGGCGATCGCGTTTTAAGGGTGTGAGTAATTTGGAACGGGAAAGGAAGCGGATGATTTTGGCTTTCCCACTACCATCTACACTACTAAAAATTGCGGCTGTGCGTCCTTCAGCGATCGCTCTTTCTTGTGGCCAGTCTTCTAATAGTCCTTCTTCATCTAATACTAAGTCAGATATGCCTTGGAAGTAAGAATCTATGGTTTGTTGTTGGGTAATGATGTTTTGCTGAACTGTTAACAGGTTTTGCTGTATTGTTAAGTCTTTGGAGATGACATACTGTCGCCACGCTACGTAAACCGCAATTATGGCGATCAGAATTTGACCTAATGCCCCAAACCATTCCGCTAGTGTCCCCGACGCTTCCCAGTTGACTCGTTTTCCCCATATTAGTAAGCGATCGCCTAACCCGCTAAACTTTAATGTGCCGATCAGTGCTACTATCAGTCCCAGCAAGGCGACAAATACGCTTCTATCTTGAGTAGTAAACCAGGCATTAATTACATATTGTAGCCAAGGCGCAAGTATCGCCAAAGATAACAGTAACGCCAAGATTGTCCCGATTGCGCCGATAATCCAGTTATTGAGAATAATACCCAGAAAAGTCAAGGCGATCGCCACTACAGTAATCAATAAAGCCCTGGGCTTGACTGTTAATTGAAATTTCGGGCTTTGTGAGAAACTAGAACGGGCTTGTTGTAAAGCTGCTGTATTCTGCGGCGATTGTAAAGACGAAATTGCAGCTAGGGCTTGTTGGGCGGCTAGTGTTCCAGGCGTTAGCTGATTTTCTGATGTTTTTGCACCATCAAAGTCATTTGCTTGGGAATCATCTTCAGGGATAGATTCTGGAGTTGGTGGTTTGGAGGAATTAGATTCAATCGTCATGTCTTCTATTTTGCCCCAGTGGGATTAATTAATACACGGGGAGTGGGGAGCAGGGGGAGCAGGGGAGCGGAGGAGCAGAGGAGCAGGGGAGAAAAACTAATAACTAATGACCAATGACCAATGACTAATAACTAATGACTTTTTCCAGTATTTTCACTACTTTTTAGTTTGAGTCTATTGTAAAAATTTGATTTCATCAAGACAATATGGTACATTTTGACGACAAACAGTTTTTTAACATTAGCGGAGTTAACTGTTAAATTATGCACAAAACTATCTAATAACATTCGTGAGAACAGATACGATTTCATCAAATGGGTAGTTTTAACATTGCTGTATGAGTTCTATGGGTGCAGAATGATTTGGCGACACTGCTTAGTTGCCTGTAGTTTTATTCCTTTTTTTGTATTGGGATGTAGTGATGGGGTAAACTCATCAACCGAAAATACAAAGAAAGTAGTAAAGGAAATTAATGTTTCCCAGGTGTTTACAGAGGTAAAGGATGGCCAAAAAGCAGAGGATTTATTTCTGCAAGGGAATCTTTTATTTGACAAGCAACGTTATCAAGATGCGATCGCAGTCTATGATCAAGCTATTGCCATCAAATCAGAGAGTGCAGATATTTGGATTAATCGGGGTAATGCCTTAGCATCGTTGCAAAAATATAAAGATGCTCTCTCATCTTATGATCAAGCGATCGCTCTCCAGCCAGATAAGGATGAAGCTTGGTATAACCGAGGTAATGTGTTAATCACTCTGCAAGATTATCAAGGTGCTATCATAGCTTATAATCAAGCAATTAACCTAGAACCCAAAAAGCCCGCAGCTTGGATTAATCGCGGGATTGCGTTGACAAAATTGCAACGCTACCAAGATGCGTTAAACTCTTATGAGCAAGCGATCGCTCTCCAACCAGATAAACCCGATGCCTATTACAATAAGGCTTGTACCTATGCCTTACAAAATAATGTTGGATTAGCTATCACCCACTTAAAAAAAGCTATTCAACTTAACCCCAAAAAGTACCAACAGTTAGCAAAAACTGATCCAGATTTTAATCAGTTGCGTAGTCATAAGCAATTTCAAGAGTTGATGCAATAAAACCAGGGATTAGGGGTTAGAGTTGGTGACTCGGTGATTTTAAATATCGATATGAAAAAACTTTTAATCACGGGAGCTAGTGGTTTTTTAGGGTGGCATCTGTGCCAACTAGCTCAACAAAATTGGCAAGTTTACGCAACTTATGACTCTAATTATATAGAAATTCCTGGGATTAAAACAATTAAATTAAACTTAACAAATTTTAGGGAACTGCAACAGATATTTAGAGAGATTAAACCAGATGGAGTGATTCATACAGCCGCGCGATCGCAACCCAACTTTTGTCAAATTCATCCCGAAGAATCACATCTAATTAATGTGACAGCATCCTGTAATCTTGCCGGACTTTGTGCAGATTATACCATACCTTGTGCATTTACATCAACCGACTTAGTTTTTGATGGTTTAAATGCACCTTATCAAGAAACAGATGCAGTCTGTCCTGTAAGTATTTATGGTGAACAAAAAGTCTTAGCAGAAACAGGGATGTTAGAAAGATATCCCATGACAGCAGTATGTAGAATGCCCTTAATGTTTGGCAATGCTACCCCCACAGCCACAAGTTTTATTCAGCCATTTATTGAAATTTTAAAAGCAGGAAAAGAACTTAAATTATTTATCGATGAATTTCGCACACCAGCCAGTGCCAAAACTGCGGCGCAGGGGTTGTTAATGGCATTAGAAAAAGTGAATGGAATTATTCACTTAGGCGGAAAAGAAAGAATGTCTCGTTATGAATTTGGGCAGCTTTTAGTTGAAGTTTTGCAACTTCCTGACACTGGACTTAAAGCTTGTCGTCAACAAGATGTAAAAATGGCAGCACCAAGACCAGCAGACGTTTCTTTAGATAGTTCAAAGGCGTTTGCATTGGGGTATAAACCTCTGTCTATCAGAGAAGAATTGCAAGCAATTAGAAGTGATTTATAACATACTTTAGATTTGACCCCTCCCCCAGCCCCTCCCCTGCAAGGAGAGGGGAGTAATTTTCTTGTTCCCCCCTTCCCGCGTCGGGAAGGGGGGTTAGGGGGGTTAGGTTCTTCTGCTTACTTTTTATTGCGGCTAATGTCGTTTACCGTTCCTATGGCAACAGTTTTGACTAACCCAGTCATGGCGAAGATCACAGTTGCAATTCCTCCCATCAATAAGGAACTTAAAATTGCTGTAGCCAGAATGATTTCTGTCGGACTGTACCCGTCACGCATCCAAGCAGAGGGATTTTCAATAGCTGGAGGAGATGGGGGAATTAACCGAGAGGTTTGGGTAGATGGTTGGGAGTTGGTAGAAGTGCTTAGAAGATTATTCATGGCGAACTTAGTGAAAAACTTGACTGTGTAAATCGTATTTCTGCCCGCCAATACAGTAAATTCCTAAGAAATAGAGATAAAGTAGAAACAAGTAGAAGATAAGTAGAAGTAAGCAAAATTTTTCAGGCTGTTTATGCAATGGGATGAGTTTTTAAGACAAGAATCTGCCACTCATGAGTTATCCCCAAAGCAAACAGAAGCCTTTTTAGTGAGGTTGCAGGTTGAAAACTCAAGTAAAAGTGAGAAAGAAATTGCCAAAAAAATCGGAATTGAGCATAATGCTTTTAAAAAGCTGATGACTGAGGTGTATGCTAAATTCTCCGAAAAGTGTTCTGATTTAAAAAACCCTAAAAGCAGAAGAAAGTTTGCAACATTAAAGGCTTACCTGACAGCAAAATATAACGGTGTTCCTCATACCCAGCCTATAAAACAAATTCATCACAATATTCCTGCGGCTGTTCCTTGGGAAAGATTTGTGGGAAGGGAGGCGGAACTGGAAAAACTGCACGAGATGATACAACAATCTCAGCAAGTGGCGATTGTGGCGGTGGCGGGTATGGGCGGTGTGGGGAAAACTGAACTCGCAACCCAGTATGCTCAACAGAACTTATCAAATTATCCTGGTGGGGTTTGCTGGTTATCCGCACAGGGTATTGATGTGAAGATTCAAATTCTCAGATTTGCGGAATCGAAATTTAAATTTATCGCACCGGAAGATTGGGAATTAGCGGATAGGGTGAAATATTGCTGGGATAGGTGGGATGCGGGAGATGTTTTGCTGGTGTTTGATGATGTCACAGACTACATAACCCAGGTCAAGCCTTATCTATCTTCGGTATCATCAAGGTTTAAAGTGTTGCTCACAACTCGCTTGGGGTTTGATAGAACTCTGTCACAATTAAGCCTGGGTGTTCTCAACCCATTGGCGGCGATGAAATTATTAAAGTTGCTGGTGGAGAGAGACAGACTAAAAAATGAGCCTTGGGTGGCGAGAAAAATTTGTAAATTCTTGGGATATTTGCCTTTAGCTTTAGAGTTGGTGGGACGATATCTGGATACAATGCCAGATTTATCACTGCAAACTCTGTTGAAACGCCTAGAGAAAAAGCGGCTGGAACATGAAGCAATGGTTAAGGCTAACCCGTTGATGCGTTATGAATACGGTGTGGCTGAAGCTTTTGATTTGAGTTGGGAACAATTAGATGAGAATGCCAAAAATCTTGGTTATTGGCTAAGTTTATATGCTTTGGCTGACATTCCTTTATTCATGGAGGAAATAGCAGATGATGAACAGCAAGAAATTCGGGAGAAAGCCATTGCTGATTTGCGAAAACTACATTTATTACAACGCCCAAGTCAAGGAATTTATCGTTTACATCCACTAATTCGGCAATATTTCCAAATGAAGTTGAATGAGTCCAGCCAGGCGGATGAGGTGAAGACAGTTTTTGCTGCACAGATGGTAGAAGTAGCGAAGCAAATCCCCCAACAGCCTATCCGTGGTTTGATTCAACAACTCACTCCCCTGATTCCTCATTTGGCGGAAGTCGCTAATCACCTGACAGACTATATTAGGGATAAAGATTTAATTACGTTTTTTACTGGATTAGGCTCGTTTTATCAAGGACAAGAATTGTATAAGGAAGCAGAACCCTGGTTGCTTCAGTGTCTAGAAATCGTTAAAAATCGTCTTGGTTCAGAACATCTTGATGTCACTACCAGCCAAAACAATCTGGCAGTTATTTTTGAATCGACAGGACGCTACAATGAAGCCGAAATCCTATATCAGCAAGTTTTGGAACTCAGGAAACGCCTATTAGGAGCAGAACATCCCCGCGTTGCTACAAGCCTGAGCAATCTGGCAAAACTCTACAGTGCAACAGGACGCTACAGGGAAGCTGAAACTTTGTATAAGCAAGCTTTGGAACTCAGGCAACGCTTGCTGGGAAAAGAACATCCCGATGTTGCTACTAGCCTCAACAATCTGGCAGCAATCTATGAATCGATAGGACGCTACAGGGAAGCTGAACCTTTGTATCAGCAAGCTTTGGAACTCAGGCAACGCTTGCTGGGACTAGAAAATCCTGATGTCGCTATTAGCTTAAACAATCTAGCGGCACTCTACTGTGTGACGGGACGCTACAGGGAAGCTGAACCTTTGTATCAGCAAGCTTTGGAACTATGGAAACGCCTGTTAGGAGAAGAACATCCTAATGTTTCTATGAGCTTGAACAATCTAGCAGAACTCTACCGTTTGATGGAACGCTACAGGGAAGCTGAACTTTTGTATCAGCAAGCGTTGGAACTATGGAAACACCTGTTAGGAGAAGAACATCGCAATGTCGCTCTTACCTTAAACAATCTAGCAGAACTATATCGTTTGACAGGACGCGAAAGTGAAGCTGAACATCTGTTGCAGCAAGCTTTGGCACTTAGGCAACGCCTGTTAGGAGCAGAACATCCCGATGTTGCACAAAGCCTGAACAATCTGGCACTACTCTATAAACTGACAGGACGCTACAAAGAAGCTGAACCCCTTTATCAGCAAGCTTTAGTAATTTGTGAGCGAACTCTGGGTATAGCCCATCCCCATACAATGACAGTCCGAGGAAATTATGCACAATTTTTAAGAGAAGCATATCGTTAGCGGAATATTTAAAAATAAAAATTTTAAGGTTTACCCACGAGGCAAGAGAGACGCAGAGAGTAACGAGAAAGTTATTTGTTGAGTTGTCTGTAATTTGATTTAATTCAGAAACACTTTTGCGTTTTTTTGTGCTTCCCAGAGGTGCTTATCAGGAGCATCTTCGTAGACATCGCCCATTCATTTCAATGATAAAAACCGATTACAGATAATTTCTCAGCCTTGCTTACTCCATAATTAAAATATAACAGACAGTGGAGGTGGTAATGACTGTGCAGTTATTAAGACGGAAATTCACAGTTGAGCAATACCACAAAATGGTTGAGTCGGGAATTCTCACAGAGGATGAGCGAGTAGAATTAATCCGGGGAGAGATTATCGAAATGTCACCCATTGGGACAAAACACGCTGCTTGTGTAAATCGTCTGATTAATTTGTTGGCGCAGTTGTTGGGTAAACGGGTGATAGTTTCTGCTCAAAATCCTGTGACTTTAAACAATAATTCAGAACCTCAGCCAGATGTCGTTTTACTCAAACCCCGTGATGATTTTTATGCAACTGCACACCCCCAACCTCAAGATATTTTCTTACTAATTGAAGTAGCTGATTCAACTGTTTTATATGACCGGGAAGAGAAAATCCCTTTATATGCAGAAGCTAATATAATTGAAGTTTGTTTAGTAGATATTAACGCCCAAGTTGTCGAAGTTTATCAACAACCAACAGCCACAGGATATCAAAATATTAAAACTTTTTCTGGCGGTCAAATTTTATCAATTCCCGGCTTTCCCGATGTCAATATTAGCGTTAATGAGATATTTGGTATTGAATTTTGAATTTTGTAGGCGTAAGCCTTGCCTACGGTGGCGTAAGCCTTGCCGCAGGCTATGCGTGAATTCTGAACCCAACAACGTGACCTCTCCCCAACCCCTCTCCGACACGGAGAGGGGCTTAAAATATTGTGTAATCTCTACAAAAAATTTAGCTTTTATAGCCTCTCTCCTGGTAGGGGAGAGGTTTGGAGAGGGGTTTTTTCCAACTGTCGAACTCACGTTAAAATATGGTGCGATCGCCTAAAATTTTCAGTTTGTAGAGAGGGCTTTAGTCCTGATGCGTGTTTGCGTAGTCAAAGCAAGGACTAAAGTCCTTACTACAAACAAATTTGTGAATTTGGAATTGCTAGTTAGCTATAAGCCTCCATTGGTAGACAAGAACAGACAAAATTCCTGTCACCAAAAGCTGCGTCAATTCTCCCAACAATAGGCCAGAATTTATGTTCGCGTGTCCACGGTGCAGGATAGGCGGCTTGTTCACGGGAATAGGGATGAGTCCATTCGCCACTGATGAGACTTTCGGCGGTGTGGGGTGCGTTTTTCAAGAGGTTATCTTGAGCATCCATTTTACCTGATTCAATGGCGGCGATTTCTTGCCGAATCGCGATCAACGCATCACAAAAACGGTCTAATTCTTCTTTAGATTCGCTTTCTGTGGGTTCAACCATAATTGTACCCGCTACAGGCCAGGAGACTGTCGGCGCGTGAAAACCGTAGTCCATCAGGCGTTTAGCGATATCATCAATTTCGATGTTGGCGGATTTTTTGAGCGATCGCAAATCTAAAATACACTCATGGGCAACTAAACCATTCTGCCCTTTGTACAACACCGGATAGTAACTTTCCAATTTCTTGGCGATGTAATTAGCATTGAGAATTGCCACCTTAGTAGCTTGCGTCAACCCAGCCGCCCCCATCATCACAATATACATCCAAGAAATCACCAAAATACTCGCACTACCCCAAGGTGCAGCCGCCACAGCACCAAATTCGGAATTGGGTTGTTTCTCCCCAGTCCCCAATACCGGATGTCCTGGTAAAAATGGTACCAGATGGGCAGCAACACCAATAGGCCCCATACCAGGGCCGCCGCCACCGTGGGGAATACAAAAAGTTTTGTGTAAGTTCAAATGACAAACATCTGCGCCAATATCCCCAGGACGACAAATACCCACTTGGGCGTTCATATTTGCCCCATCCATGTATACTTGTCCGCCGTGACTATGAACTACAGCGCAAATTTCCTGAATGGCTGCCTCAAATACCCCATGAGTTGAGGGATAAGTCACCATCAACGCCGCCAGTTCATGACTGTGTTTTTCTGCCTTGGCTTTTAAGTCATCAACATCAATATTACCATCAGCATCACAGGCAACAGCTACTACCTTCATCCCACACATTACCGCACTGGCTGGGTTTGTACCGTGGGCTGAGGTGGGAATTAAACAAACATTGCGGTGGGCTTCTCCCCGGCTTTCGTGATAATGACGAATAACTAACAGCCCTGCATATTCCCCTTGCGAACCCGCATTAGGTTGCAGCGAAACTCCCGCAAAACCTGTAATTTCTGCTAACCAAGTCTCTAGTTGTTGGAAAAGAATTTGATAACCCAGTGTTTGTGATGGTGGTGCAAAGGGGTGTATCTTGCCAAATTCTGCCCATGTCACCGGAATCATTTCGGCAGTGGCGTTTAACTTCATCGTACAAGAACCCAAGGGAATCATTGATGTAGTCAAAGACAAGTCCTTGGTTTCTAACTTGTGCAGATAACGCAGTAACTCTGTTTCAGAATGATAGCGGTTGAAGACGGGGTGAGTTAGGTAGACGCTAATACGAGGGAGGAGGAGGTGGGGAGATGAGGAAGATGATAATTCTTCTGCGGTGAATGGTAAGTCATCTTGACCAGCGAAAATTTGCCAGAGGTCGATAATATCTTCTAGGGTGGTAGTTTCATCTAGGGAGATACCGACAGCCGTATCATCGAAAATTCGCAAGTTAATATTTCGGGCTTGGCAACCTGCTTTAATCGCTTCTAGATTTTGTTTAACTAATTCTACCCGCAGGGTGTCAAAGAAATAATCGGAACTAATTTTGTAACCCAGTCGCTTTAAACCATCTGCCAAAGTTACAGTTAGCTGGTGGATATTCTCGGCAATATTTTTTAATCCCTCTGGGCCATGATAGACGGCGTACATACCCGCCATTACTGCTAGTAACACCTGTGCTGTACAAATATTACTGGTGGCTTTTTCCCGACGGATGTGTTGTTCGCGGGTTTGTAAGGCGAGACGTAAGGCGGGTTTACCGTGAACATCTTTAGATACACCCACAATACGCCCTGGAACTTGCCGTTTATACTCTTCCTTGGTAGCAAAGTATGCCGCATGGGGGCCGCCAAAGCCCAAGGGAATACCGAAGCGTTGGGTGCTACCAACCGCAATATCAGCCCCAAATTCACCGGGGGGTGTGAGTAAAGTTAAACTTAAGGGGTCTGCGGCGACTGTGACTAATGCACCTTGAGTATGGGCTTGTTCAATAAAGGCGCGGTAGTCGTAGATAGTGCCATCACTGGCGGGGTATTGTAGAATTGCCCCAAAAATTGCTTGAGTAAAATCAAAGGTTTGATGGTCGCCGATGATAATTTCAATCCCCAAGGGTGCGGCACGGGTGAGCAACACGTCAATGGTTTGGGGATGACAGTCCCGTGATACAAAATAGGCGTTAGCTTTATTTTTGCATACACCGTAACTCATACTCATCGCTTCGGCGGCGGCTGTGGCTTCATCTAATAAGGAAGCGTTGGCAATTTCCAACCCGGTTAATTCAATAATCATAGTTTGGAAATTCAGCAGTGCCTCTAGCCGTCCTTGGGCAATTTCTGGCTGATAAGGGGTGTAAGCGGTGTACCAACCGGGGTTTTCTAGGATATTTCGCTGGATGACAGGGGGGGTGATAGCATCGTAATAACCCATGCCTATGTATGAGCGAAACACCTGATTTTTAGCAGCAATTTGTTTTAATTTTGCTAATGCGGCGTACTCAGTTTGTGCGGCTGGTAACTGTAGCGATTGATTGAGACGGATGGCTGTGGGTACTGTTTGATCAATGAGGTCATCTAGGCTGGAGAAACCTAATACCTCAAGCATTTGCTGGATATCTTCAGCACTAGGGCCTATATGTCTTTGTATAAAATTACTTAAAGTTTGATTTTTTTTGTCTAGGGAGTGGCGATGCCTGCGGCGGGCGTAGCCATCGCCTTCCTTGGCATATAGCTCATCACTAGACTGAGAAATAGAGGTAAACAATACCACAAACTTAAACTCCAGACGCTACTAATTCATATTTTGCAATAAATACATGGGACAAGTCGGAGTAGTTTATCGATTTATTCACATTTCATCTAGTGGGGAATAGGGAATGTTGACTGTTGACTGTTGACTGTTGACTGTTGACTGGGTAAAAGTTCTTCTCCCTCCGCTTCCCCTGCTCCCCTGCTCCCCTAATCAAGAGCTTCCTCATCTCCCCCTACTCCCCTTACTCCCTACTCTCCTTCCACCTCGGCGCGATACTCATCCGCCGTCAACGCATCATTGACTTCATCAGGATCATTGACGCGTACTTTAATAAACCAACCTTCGCCATAGGTATCATCTGCAACTGCTTCAGGGGATGCAATTAAAGCTTCGTTGCGTTCTATAACTGTGCCGGTAACTGGTGCATTCAAGTCTTCGACGGCTTTGACTGATTCAATTGAGCCAAATGTCTCTCCTTTGGTAATCAAGTCGCCAATCTCTGGCAGTTCTAAAAATACCACATCGCCCAATTGATCTACGGCAAACTCGGTAATGCCTATAGTGGCAATTTCCCCGTCTAGCCGTACATATTCATGCGTATCCAAATATTTCAAATCTTGAGGGTATTCAAATGACGACATTTCTGTTCCTCTGCAATATCAAAAATTTATCGCCCTAAAACTGAGGTGATATTCAGTCATTAACTGTAGATTGAGTATCTTACAACACACCCAAGAAATCAAGATAAAAATTGGCGGGGATATGGGGCGATATTTTAGGAATTGTGATTTTTGATGGTTGGCTTACCCCACAGGTACTTCTAGATTGAACTGGTTACATCACTCAAATGTCAGACTATGGCGGGTATTTGCTGGCAGTATCTACAGGAAAACTGCTTCTGAGCCAAGACTAAAACTTAGGGCGCAAAGCAATATATCTAGCCTATTGTACTTGACACGAGCTAGGGGTTTCCGCAGCCTACTAGCTCCTGACACTTGAATTCTACTGTGTATTCTTGGTCTTTAAAATTGGACTCCAGGATTTTACCGAAATTTCACTGATGCGTTCATCAGATTATGGTTATCTAGAAGATGCTACATAAATTTCAAATAATCCCATCTATAGATAGAGGATTGAATTGATGTAGTTAAGCCAGTAGTCTACTTTTCCTGCCATTACGGCTGGATTCTATCTGGTAGGCTTACTTTGTTCAGTTCCAGTGTGTTCCATCCAGTTGATAATTTACCCCTGTAATTTGGCGGGTGTTCAGCTTCCAGTATCGGAGGCGATCGCATGACATTTTATGCCAAAAATCTGACGACATCAAAGTTGTAACCAACAGCTACCGTGAGGTTGAAATGGAACACACAAAACCAAGAACAAAAATATCAATTAAAAATCCCGAATTCTTACTAATAGGAATCGGTGCCAGCTTAATAGCCATTCACCTCAGCTTATTTTGGAGGGAGAAAGATTCTGTCAGCGTTTGTCTATTTATTTTGTTTTGTGCAAATATCTGGTCTCTGCTGCAAGAAAAACGCCATAGCTTAAATTTAGAAAGTGGTTTTCTTGCTAGCACTTTAGGTTTTTTACTGATTGCATTTGTATTTATCAATAGTATATATAAGATAAATTTTACTGTTTTATTGGCACTCTCCCCTTTTATATCTGCTGTGGGATTGATTTTGCTAGCTTCTGGTTTTCAAGGATTAAAGCATTACTGGCTAGAATTATTGACAATATCCTTTTTTAGCCTACGCACCTTCATACCTTTAATTCAAAGTATTGATATATCGATTATTACAGCTAAATTTGCTGCTATATTGCTTTGGTACACAGGTTTTGATATCAGTATTTCTGGAGTTATTCTTAGTTTACCTACAGGGTCAGTAAAAGTATATAGTGGCTGCTCCGGTATGGTTCTTATATTAGATACTTTGAGTTTAGCAGTGCTTTTTTTGTGCATGTTTGAGCTAAGTTTAAAGCAAAAAATTATCGTACCATTGCTAGCTGCTACCCTCGCATTTATTATCAATGCAATACGTGTTTGCCTTATGGCTATTTTAGTAGCACAAGGTGATCAACAAGCATTTAATTACTGGCATGAAGGTGATGGTTCTCTATTGTTTTCGACGATTACTGCTTTTATTTTTTGTTGTTTCTGTTGGTTTATACTTAGCAGGAATCAAGTCAAAAATCAAAAATGTAAATAACTAAAGGCAATGTACTGGAAAAATTTTCGGGTTCACTTTTTAAATTTAACCTTTAGCGCAGGAATATTAGTTTCTGGATTACTGATTATATTTCCAAATTTTGGGCAACCGCAGAACAGAGCTTTTACTTTTCCTGAAGCAGTACCTTTACCACAATGGCGATTTAAATCTTCTCATACAACAGAACCACCTGTAGAAAAGTATCAACAACTGTTATCTCAAAGGAGTTATCAATATACAAATAATGGTCTAACCTTGTCCATAGAAATGCGTTATTTGCAAAATTTGTATCATGGAGATATTGATGCTTTAATTACAAAATACACCGCTATCAAGCCCTCAAGCATCCTGCGTTACCATAAAAGATTAGGCTATTACGGTGTAGGGGTAGATAAACAACAAGCCTATCTGAGTGCGTGTATTAACCCACAAGGCGGTAGCACCTTCACTCATGCACAGTATAGACATAACCTTTATTTTAATGGCATTAGTTTTGACCGATTACTGCCCGTATTGCAAGGGCATGAAGCACTCATAGATAAGCGTTGTCTTTGGTCACATTTGTCTATACCTTTACACAATTCTTCGCCAGAAAATACTTATGAAATTTTAGAGCAGGCTTGGTTTGCTTGGTATAATTGGTGGCAACCTAGATTTCCTAAGCCTGGAATTATATCCAATACAAATCTTTAAAAATTCTGAAATGTATGACTGATTTTGAGTTTTCCAAAGCCTTAGAAACAGAGTTTTCCAAATTAAAAAATTCTGTAGAATCTCTCAATTCTTCATTAGAATTTATCAGCCTGTTGCGAACCATTGGTTATGGGATGCTGCTACTGGCGTTTGTTGATTTAGTTGAGGCATTCGTTCCACCCAACTTTATGAACCCTGGTTGGGAATTTCAAACAATGGGGAGAATAGTAGAACGGGTTGCCGTACCTTTAATTGGGCTAGTATTTGTTTTTTCAGGGAAACTAGAAAAGCGATCTGCATGGGAAAGACGCTTTTTAGCATTGTTGTCTTACTTAACTTTGTTAGTGGGATTATTGTATATCTTGCTAGTGCCGTTAGGAGTGGTGAACACGATTAGGCTATATAACAATAATACTAATCAAATTACTAACCAATATAATCAGCAATTGTCCCAAGCTAATCAACTAGAAAAAAGACTGAGTGAAGCTACACCTCAAGAAATAGAAAATCTGCTGAGAAGTCAAGGTGGTTCATTAAATGGTAGAAACCCTGAAGAATTCAAAAACCAAATTGCTTCAAGTTTGACTCAAGCCAAACAGCAACTAAAAACGCAAGTGGAAACCACTAAATCTGCTGGTCGGCTGAGTTTATTTAGGAGTTCTGTAAAATGGAACTTAGGCGCGTTAATTTCTGCGGCATTGTTTATTACTTTTTGGCGGCGAACAGCTTGGGCTAGGAAAAATACCAGAGTTTAGATAATTAAGTGATAAAAGTTCAGGGATGTGCTTCCTGAACTTTTAATTCACCAGTCTAAGATGCAAGATTTTGGTTTTTCACAGTCTTGCTAAAGATGCGATAGTATAACCAAGTGCTAACTTCCTTGACAGGAAACAGCACATAAGTTAAAGGATTGATTGTCACAATAATATTGCGAAAATCGCGGCGGGCTAAAAATAAAATCATAGCAGCTACTTGCTGTGCTGACATCACGCCGTAAGGATTAAGTTGACTTTTAAAAGGCCCTAAAATTAATTTGCGAATTACACAATCACCATCCAAGCGTTTGAGAGTGACTAAATTACCCAAGGTGCGTTTACTCAGTTCATAAAGTGGACTCAAAGCTGGGGATACTTCAGCCTCAGAAGTATTTACCCAAATTTCCTTTGTGGCTTTTGCTTGTGGCCCTGTTACAGTGGTCAAAAATATATCCATTAACCGCAAGGCTGAAAAAGTATTCACTTCATAGGAGGAGTTAATGGCTTGTGATGTGCGGTTGGTGTAAACATTAACACCGTGATTAATAATCAAAATGTCTACTTTCGCTAAACTTTCTTGGAGTTCGGCTTCATTACCCAACTGCCAAGAAATCACTTTGAGCTTTGCATCTGTGGGTAATTTATCTGGGTTAGTAGTTATTGCCACAACTTTAGCATTATGCTTGAGTAGTTCCACCGTTAATGCTTGCCCCAAAGCACCTGATGCACCTGTGATGGCGATGGTTTTACCTTTAAGAGAAAGTGCTGTTCCCAGTATTTTATCTACCAAGGAAAATACTCCACTGTAGTAAGCGTTAACATCATCAAAATGGTGTCGCCAATGGTAAGTCCGATTTACAAACCACACAGAAGGAATTGTCTGTAAAGGCCCTGGTAAGTGATTATAGTCTGTGTCAATGATACCCTGGAAATAACGCCGGGAGGCACCGAATAAGAACGTGCCAGCATAGACTACTCCTAACCATAATCCCTGATGCTGCCCAAGTAAGGCAATTACAGTCAATAGGACTACTAACAGACTCGATTCCACAATGTCGTTGTAGAGCTGGGATTCTTGATAAATTTTCAAAGAAACTACCGACAAATCCCGGCGATATGCCATGTGGTGCTTGTTGTGCCATTTGCTTAACCAATTGACTTTGTGACACAACGCATGGTAGCTGTCTCTCAATATCTCAGCTAGCACTAGAGAGAAGAATCCCCAACTAGCAAACTGTAAGCAAGCATTTACTAGCACCCAATTAATTTGTAGCCTTGCCTCAATCTCAGTCAAGCTTTCAGCTAACATCTGCATCATGTCGTTTTATACACCACTTGTCTTAATCTTTGTTTATATTCTCATCAGAATAGATTAAGCCAGAGTTATAAAGCAAACGAAAATTGCAGGTTTTGCTAGTCTGTTGATGATGCGGGTTATGGGAAATTAGAGATTTACCATTTAACCCATAAGTAAAGGTACTGGGCTAGGTTAATCCATCAGATATCAAATAATCCATGATTATACATCGGCAAGATATTAAGAAATATTGCCAAATGTGTAAACTTTCAGTAAAAAATGTAACTTCATCTATCCCAAGAGGTAAAGTTAAGAATAGCTTAATAAATGGCTTTGACCATTAACAGTTAGTGCTTATTGCTGTCTGTACATCCAAGGACACTAATATGCAGTAGATAATCTGTCTAGAAACGCTGAAATATTTAGTGCCTGTAAAAACACGTAGAAATTAGTTGAACTAAATTTCATGTATACAAGTTTCAGATTGTTCAATCATTGTTGTCTTTGTTCCTGGTGTACAAGCACTATAAGCTAACGTGTCAGAGCACCTTTTCAGGTGGAATTTTAGTTAAATATCCTAATTTACATAACTCTGGCAATGCTTTTTACTCGTGGCAAAGTGTATAAAAATCAGCGTAGTATTCCAAAGAAAAATAACAGAGGCTTGATACCGGGAGCAGAAAATGAAACCATTGAAGACAAGGGTGTGAATTTAGGCTCGATGCAAGAATTGAATTCTAATCAAGATTCAATATTCAACTTGCAAGACATACTCATGTTCTTGTCAGACATTAGTGCATTTCCTATGGCTATTGTTTGTCTAGAAAGCCGGGAAATTTTATTTACTAATCAGCTATCAGCACAAGTTTTTGGTGTTGATGTTTGGCAACAATATGAAAATATAGTGTCAATTATTTATGATAATCCTAATTTATATAACTGGTTAAATAGGAATCGCCAAAGCGGCGATAGTCTGCGTAATTTGGCGGTAAAAATCAAAAATGATGGCAATACTTTAGCTGCAAAAATATCGGCGAAAGCGATTAATTACCAAGGTAAATTAGCTGCCTTATTTGTGTTTACAGATATTGGTGAGCCTCTGGAAGTGCAGCAAAGAAATCAGGAGGCGATCGCTACCCCCGTTACATCAGAAAATTCTCCCTCTGCCTGTGAAATTAATTACCAGCAATTTCAACAACGCTTGCAGCTAATGGAACGGGCGTTAGCTGCAAGCAGTAATGGGATTGTGTTGACAGACGCTACTCAAGCACATCATCCGATCATTTACGTCAATCTAGCTTTTGAGTCAATCACTGGCTACTCTAGCAATGAAGTAATTGGCCGCAACTGTCGTTTTTTACAAGGAAATGATACAGATCAACCAGCACTTCAAGAATTGCGTAGTGCCTTGCAAGAGCAAAGAGAATGTTATGTCATTTTAAAAAATTATCGTAAAAATGGTGATTTGTTTTGGAATGAACTCTACATTTCACCAGTGTTTGATGACTGTGGGCGTTTAACTAACTTTATTGGCGTACAAAACGATATTACGCAACACATACAAGCTGTAGAAGCATTACAGGAACGAGAAGAACAATATCGTTGCATTGTGGAAACAGCTACTGAAGGTATTTGGCTACTGGATCAAAATCACAAAACTACCTTTGTTAACCAACAAATGGCAGCGATGTTAGGCTACACCGTGGAAGAGATGCTAGGTAAAACGCTATTTTCCTTTGTGGATACCGCCGGCTTAGAACTTGTTCACAAATTCCTAGAACGCCGCCATCAAGGTATTGATGAAACCCACGATTTTAAATTCCGTTGTCAAGATGGCTCAGACTTATGGACAAGGATTTCTTGTACACCATTGTTTGACGAGCAAGGAAATTATAACGGAGCGTTGGGCATGGTGACAAACATCAGCGATGTCTACGACGAGCTTCGCTTACGCAAACGGGCAGAAGCCGCACTACAAGAAAGCAAACAACGTCTTGATGATCTTTTAAACTCTCTGGAAGATATCGTTTGGTCAATTGCAGCAGATACTTTTGAGACACTTTACATCAATCCCGCAGTTTATCAGATGTATGGTCGTTCCCCGTCGGAATTTATGGAAAACGCAAATCTTTGGTTTGAAATTATTCACCCAGAGGATCAACCATTGGTGAGCCAAGCAATTCCACCTTTGCTGTTAAATGGTAGTCAAGACGTAGAATATCGGATTATTAAACCTGATGGCGAAATACGCTGGGTGCGTACCCGTAGTCATGTAATTTACGACGCTAATGGTAAACCTATCCGCATTGAAGGCATCGCTACAGATATTAGTGATCTCAAATTTATGGAGGCAAAGTTAGTAGGTCATGCCTTCTATGATCATCTCACTGGACTGCCCAACCGAGTGTCATTTATGCACACCCTAGAGGAAGCGATCGCCCAAATTCAACAACACCCAGAGCAACTATTTGCCGTCCTATTTTTGGATCTTGATCGTTTTAAGGTCGTTAATGATAGTTTAGGACATTTAGTTGGCGATCAACTCCTGGTGAGCTTTGCTGAACGTCTCCAAAGCTGCTTACGTCCTGAAGATACCATTGCTCGCCTAGGTGGTGACGAATTTACCATCTTATTGTCTCATATTCAATCCATCGAAGAAGCCACCGGCATCGCTGAACATATTCATCAGGTATTGAAATCACCATTTAACTTAAATGGCTATGAAGTATTTACTACTACCAGTATTGGCATTGCCTTAAGTACAACTGGGTACACCCAACCCTCAGATTGGCTACGTGATGCTGATACTGCTCTTTACTCTGCTAAAGAACAAGGTAAAGCTTGGCACATGGTTTTTGATAATACCATGTATAACCGGGCTGTTGCACTTTTGCAATTAGAGACTGACTTACGCTGGGCAATTGAGCGTCAGGAATTAAGAGTTGCCTATCAACCCATTGTCTCAGTTGCCACCGGGAAAATCACGGGATTTGAAGCCTTAGTCCGTTGGCAACATCCAGAAAAGGGGTTAATTTCCCCCACCGAGTTTATTCCCGTAGCCGAAGAAACAGGACTGATTATCCCGATTGGTAATTTTGTCCTACGGGAATCTTGTCAACAATTAAGACAGTGGCAGTTAGAATTTCCTGACATTCCACCTTTAACCATGAGTGTCAACCTTTCCGGTAAACAATTTTCTCAAACCTGTTTAGTTGAGCAAATTGTGCAGATTTTACAAGAAGTTAACCTAGAACCGAGTAGCTTAAAACTGGAAATTACCGAAAGTGCCATTATGGCAAGCCCAGAACAAGCGGCTATCATTCTTCAACAATTTAAAGCTTTAGGAATCAAATTGTGCATTGATGACTTTGGCACTGGTTACTCATCTTTAGCTTATTTACATAATTTTCCCCTTGACATTTTAAAAATTGACCGTTCTTTTATTAATCGTATTGATCGGGATGGTGAGAGGTTGGCAATTGTTAAAGCCATAGTCACCTTAGCATCTAACTTGGAAATGACTGTGGTGGCTGAAGGACTAGAAACAATCAGCCAGTTGGTACAGTTGAGGTTATTAAAATGTGACGAAGCACAGGGATATCTGTTTTCTCCAGCTTTAAGTAGTGAAAAGATTAACTTATTATTGGCGGGAAAACGACGATTTTATCCAGACGCTGAGTAAGAGAGTTGAGGGGAGATGAGGGAGGTAAATCAATTCAAAATTCAAAATTCAAAATTCAAAATTCAAAATTCAAAATTCAAAATCCAAAATTCAAAATCCAAAATTCAAGAGTTTCTGGGGAAACATCTCCTCCGCTCCTCTGCTCCTCTGCTCCTCTGCTCCTCTGCTCCTCTGCTCCTCTGCTCCTCCGCTTCCTCCGCTCCTCCGCTTCCTCATCCCCAATCCCTTTGAGTAACTAGAATCTGTCTAGCAAACATTCAGCAATTCGGCGTGCTGCGCCTGGTTTACCCATCCTACGTTTACCATTTTCGGCAATGATGTACAGTCTGTCGGGGTTGGTAAAGAGCGATCGCACTTCTTGGGCAACTTGTGCGGCATCCTCGACTAAAATCAAAGATAAACCTAAGAGTCGGCTTTGGGCTTCGGCGAAAGCGGGGTTAAATTGTGGCCCCTCTCCGGGAATAGCGATCGCAGGTTTGCCTAAACCGATAAACTGTTCTGTAGCTGTTCCTGCCATTGCGATCGCCACATCGCCCCAGTGTAAACATTCGTTATATGCTTGTTGTGTCAAAATTAAATAGGCGTTTCTTTGCTGGAAGATTACAGCATTATCATCGGGTAGAGGAAGCGGTGATACTGTGTCGAGTCGCCAACCTTGAGACTGCACACTTTTAGCGAGGATATCAGTATCTAATCCCGGTGCGATCGCTCCTAAAAATACCACCCTACCAGAATTCGGTACATAAGAATCTCGTTCCTGAAAACTCGCCATCAATGCAGACACCGCCACCATAATCATTTCCCAATTTTGATAAGCTTCCGGCGCACGCGAACCCGGAAGGAGAGTAATCACCAAAGGTCTAGCTATTTCTTGTTTTTGGGCATCAAGACTATAAAATTGTTGAGTAGTTAACCTCGGTTCTAAACCATCCATCATCGGGTTTCCCATATCAAAAGCCGGAATTGCCCACTGACTTAATATTTTTGTTGTCAACCCATCCCTAGGAAACACCGCCCGACAACGGCGACGACTCATTAACCACCTTTCCCAAGGATGGTAAATCGAACCAGAAAAATTTTCCCAACGGGCTGCTGTTGATTTCCTGGGTAAAATTCCCACCTCATCCCTCACATAATATTCTGACTTCGCCGTACCCACAAAACCATAGTTAGCACCACTAACAAAAGCAAACAATAACGGTACAATATCCCCCACCGCCAAAATCGCCGGCTTGTTACCTAATTTTTTTTGAGAACTCACCCAACGGCGCACCGCTTGAATTTGACTCCCAGTCAGTTGAATTAAACCACCGCGTACATCCCGCGCCAACTGTCGCCCATCCATATATATAAACCCGCCAGAGGGCATAGTTCGCACAGCACCAATCAGGGGAATATCTAACTGTTGATAAGCCCGTCCTTCACCCACCAAAGGTAAAGCAAAAATATCTGGTGGGTGGGATTGTTGTAACAATTCTTGCAAAATGCGGACAGCAATTACATCTTCCCCATGACCATTACTTAATACCAACAACTGCAACCGAGAACTAGGGGTGGGCGTATTGGCTAGGGATAAGCGGGAGATATCACTCATTTCAAAATTGTTGATGGTTGATAGTTGATGGTTGATTGGGAAATTTTAACGCTAACAGGTGTGACTGTCATTCGTGGCTAGGGAAACATTACCCTAGTTAAAGGCTGATAAGAAACAAAATCTCAAAATTAACGGTCTGTTTAGGTAATTCGTAATTTACGCCCTGTGTAACTTTATCTCAAACCTAACCCCCAACTCCTTCCCTGCAAGGGAAGGGGAGCAAGGATCAAAGCCTCTCTCCCGGTGGGGGAGAGGTTTGGAGAGGGGTCAAAATAATTAAGTTTTACATTCCGAAATAAGTTAAAATTATGCGTGTTTCTTCTACTACAATTCTGACTTTAGCTACTTTGGCGGCTGGTAATGTAACTCAACAAGCCATAGCTGCACCTGCTACAACCTCAACTCAGGCAGAGAACAAGCAAAATTTAGTAGTGCCAGTAGTGGAAGAAAACACCGCACCGATAACAACTATAGCTGTACCAGAAACCGAGATTACTCCCCAATTTTCTCAATCTACAGTCATAGCGCAAAAACCTATAGTTCTTTCTCCTGTACCTCCGGTTACGGTATCAGCCCCCAAACCTACCACAGCAGAAAGCGGTTTAGTGGTGATAGCTACCGATGTGCAGATAGTAGGCGCAACACCGGAATTACAGCAAATCATTCGCCAAGTAATTAAAACCCAAACTGGGGGAGAAACCAGCCAAAGCCAGTTACAAAAAGATGTCGAGGCGATTTTGCAGACTGGTTTATTCGTGAATGCAAACGTTAATAGCCGCACTACTGCATCAGGATTGAATGTAGTATATCAAGTGCAACCAGTGATAGTGCGATCGCTCCAACTCAACGAAGCTAAAGCCCTTACCTACCAAATAGCCCTCAAACCCTTTCAATCACAAATCGGAAAACCCATCAGCCCCGCAGGACTCAAGCAAGCAGTTGCACAAGTAAATAAATGGTACGCTGACAATGGTTATAACTTAGCGCGGGTACTATCAATTAAACCTAACGCTGAAGGTATCCTCACCGTCAACGTTGCCGAAGGCTTAGTTAATGATATTCAATTCCGCTTTTTTGACGAAGACGGTAAAACCATTACAGGACGTACAAAAACCGAATTTTTAAAACAACAACTGCAACTGAAAACCGGGCAAGTCTTCCAAGAAAATCTTGTCAGACAAGACGTTCAGAAATTATACCGAACCGGCTTATTCCAAAGTATCAATGTTAGCTTTGAAGGCGATGCAAGTAACCTAGATGTAATTTACGAACTCAAAGAAAATGGAGCGCGTGCGATTAACTTAGGTGGTAGTTACAACGGTGATGTAGGATTAATCGGGACTTTAAACTATCAAGACCAAAATATTGGCGGCAGGAATGATACTTTAAATGTCAACGTCGGCTTAAGTAGCCGTGATTTACAATTTGATAGTAAATTTATTAGTCCGTATCGTGCAAATAACCCGAACCGTCTAGGGTACAGCGTGAAAATCTTCCGTAACCGAGAACTGTCACAAACCTTTGATGATGAGATTAAATTAGCTAACGGTGATAAAGTGCGGGAAGGTAAGATTGGTGGAAGTATTAGCTTACAAAGACCGATGGATGATTGGGATACTTCCCTAGGGTTGAATTATACCCGTACCAGCATCCGCGATCGCCAAGGTAATATTAGCCCCACCGATAGCAAAGGAAACCCCCTTTCCGCCAGTGGTACAGGCGTTGATGATTTAGCTACAGTATCATTTACCGCCACCAAAGACCAACGCAATAACCCCATCAACCCCACCCAAGGTTCCGTACTGCGTCTGAGTACAGAACAATCTGTACCTATAGGACAAGGTAACATTTCCATGAATCGCCTCACCGCCGATTATACCCGGTACGTCCCAGTACAACTATTCAACACTGAACAACCCCAAGTATTTGCCTTAAACGTGCAAGCTGGTACCGTTCTAGGCAACTTACCACCTTACGAAACCTTTAAATTAGGCGGTTCTAACTCTGTACGTGGTTACAACGCTGGAGACGTAGGAAATGGACGCAGCTACGTACTAGCCTCCGCAGAATATCGCTTTCCCATCTTACCCATTGTTGGCGGAGTAGTATTTGCTGACTTTGCCTCAGACTTAGGTTCAGGAGACACCGTTGTAGGAGATCCCGCAGGAGTACGCAACAAACCCGGTACAGGCTTCGGTTACGGCGCAGGAGTCCGACTAAACTCCCCCTTGGGCTTAATACGTGCCGACTACGGCATCAATGACCAAGGAGAAAGTAGAGTACACTTAGGCATAGGTCAACGGTTTTAAACCACCTCAAAAACCCAAATCAACAGCAATGCGATGGGCGCAAGCAAACCCAGAAAAAGCCACAGCATTCAAACCCTGACCGGGAAACGTACTATCCCCCACACAATAAAGCCCAGAAATAGATGTACGATTAAAAGGCATACCCAACAACCCCCATAACTTGCGCCGGGGTATAGGCCCGTAACTCCCATCAACACGCCCCAAAAAACGGCGATGGGTGCGCGGTGTTCCCACCTCCAGATAATCTAAACCCCCATCTAACCCTGGAAAAATCTGTTCTAGTCGGTCAATAATGCGCCAAGCTGCCGCTTCTTTCTTAACTTCGTACTCCTGAGCAGACATTCCTTGCCAATCATCAATCCAGTGGGGAGTGAAAGCGTGAATGATATGATAACCCTCTGGAGCTAAATTTGGGTCAAGCAAAGTAGGAATAGAGACAAACAGCGTTCCTTCCGGTGCCATCATCTTATGCCAATCTTCCAAAATAATATGATGGCATTCTGTCCCAGTCGGCAAAACTGACTGTTTTACCCCTAAATGCAGACTCAAAAAACTCGGAGATTTTTCATAACGTTGCTGCCAATTTTTCTCATTACGGGGCATCTTTTCTACGGGTAGCAATTTTTCAAAAGTATCCCAACGCGTAGCATTCGACACTATACGCTTACCGTAATAAGTTGTACCATTAGCTAACTGCACACCAACAGCCCGCCCGTTTTCGGTGAGGATTTTTGTAACCTTAGCTTGGTATTTAATCGTACCCCCAGCTTTTTCTAAACCCTGGACTAATTTTTGGGCAATTTGTCCGACTCCGCCTTTGGGATAGTTGACACCGCCGTAATGTCTGTCAGAAAATACCATTCCCGCATTAATCATCGGTGTCATATCTGCTGGCACTACAGACCAGCAGTAACATTCCATATCGATAAATTTTAATAGTTGGGGGTCTTGAATGTAACGCCGGGCGACATCACCAGCATTCAGAGGTAGGTACTTAGCTAAACCGAGACAAGCCAAAGGATGCTGCAAAAATACCCGCAGCAAATACCGAGGTTCTTCTAGTGATAGTAAATCTATCTGGTTGAGACAGTTGAAAACACGCCAACATTCGTTATAAAAGCGACGAATGCCTGTGGACTCATGAGGAAAGTAAGCAATAAGATTTTGCAAAAATTTGTCATAATCTCGCTCAACTTTCAAATTTAGACCTTGCGGTAGGTGATAATGAATCTGTACAGGGTCAGGGATGGTTTCTAAGCTAGTATTCACGGCACTCAGGGCGCGAGTTAGTAAGTTTGTCGTGCCTTTGTTTCCGAATCCGAATATCATCGATGCTCCTACATCGAAGCGATAGCCTTGGCTCTCAAAGCTCCCAGCACTACCCCCTGGGATTAAATAGCTTTCCAATACCAGGACTTGCGCGCCTTTGGCTGCTAGTTGGGTTGCTGTCACCAAGCCACCAATGCCAGATCCAATCACAATCACATCAAATACAGAAGATGGGGGAGTGCTGAAATTGGTGAACATAGGGACAGGAAATACAAAATATTAATTAAGAAAATCGTATTCTATATTACTTTGGTTTAGGTCTATTCTAGGTTTTCTGAATATAAAGAGAGATTTTTTGCAGGTTTCCCATTGTTCAGCACACAAAAAAGAGGGACAAGCCTGCTACCGCCGGCTAATCCCGTCTGCCGATCCTTAAAGAGAGGAGAACACTGATTAACAATATACCCTTGGTTGAGAATGCCTGTCAACTATTAATGCAAATCTTTTGCAATAAATTTTGTAAGTGCTGATTTTACCTGTTAGCATAACGCAGGAAAGAGTATGATGATGTTTCAGTTCTTGTAGAATAAAAGGCGGCTATTTTTAGCTATGGCGGTACAACTGCGCGTTTACGTTCCACCCCATCCTTTAATCAAGCACTGGCTAGCAGTTGCCCGTGATACTGCTACACCCTCAGTGTTATTTCGTAGTGCCATGACCGAGTTAGGGCGGTGGCTAACTTATGAAGCTGCGCGGGAATGGTTGCCGACGCAAGATATTATGGTACAAAGTCCTTTGGATAGTAGCCCTGGTACGGTGATTAATCCAGAGATACCTGTGGCAGTGGTGCCGATTTTACGGGCGGGGTTAGGGTTATTAGAAGGGGCGCAAACTATACTACCCTTAGCATCGATTTATCATCTGGGCTTGGTGCGAAATGAAGAAACCCTAGAAGCTTCTTGTTACCTGAATAAATTGCCAGAAAAGTTTGACCCCCAAACCAGAGTTTTAATTACTGATCCGATGTTAGCTACAGGTGGGTCAATTATGACGGCAATGGCAGAATTGACAAAGCGGGGTGTTGATCCAGCTTTAATCAGGATTGTGTGTGTAGTAGCGGCACCACCAGCTTTACAAAAATTGAGTAATGCTTATCCAGACTTGGTGATATACACTGCCACAATTGACGAAACGGTGAATAGCAAAGGGTATATTGTACCCGGACTAGGAGATGCAGGCGATCGCATCTTTGGGACATAAGTTAGTATGCAGCTAAGGGAGGACAATAGCTTAATGGATGTACAGGTTGCAAAGTTGCTTTAAGGGGTAAAGTTATGAGTCAGCGTGATGGTTTCGCCAGTGGTTTTTTCGCTGGGGCAATCTTTGGGGGCGTAGTCGGGGGCATTTTGGGGGCTGTGATTGCCTCTCGCCGTGATGAAGAAGTAGAAGAGGGTACACAACTGATTAATGGCCCCGCAGAAAATCAGAAAGTTGCCAGCAAACGCCGTCAGATGATATCTTCCGAAGGTGAAGATATGGAAATGGAAACTGCCAGGCGATCGCTCGAAGATAAAATTGCCCAGTTGAATGCCACAATTGATGAAGTCAGAAAACATCTAGGCAATGTCAACGGCGGTTCCACTCAATCTGTAAATGACCGTTCCCTCAGCCAAGATTCTTAAATCGGTTGCAGTTACACCACTCCCCACTCCCCACTCATGTCGGTTAACACGGTAACTCTCCGCATACGTCATGACTGGGACTAAATTAAAATCTATAGTAAGACCGCTTTAAACACTTAACAGGAAACTCACCAATCCATGTATTTACTGATTAATACGTTAGTTGCTTTCATTTCTATTTACAACACCTTGCTCATTATCAGGGTGCTGCTGACTTGGTTCCCCAATATCGACTGGTATAACCAACCATTTGCCGCTTTAAGCCAAATCACAGACCCCTACCTGAATTTATTCCGTTCTATTATTCCTCCCTTGGGCGGTATGGATTTTTCACCCATTCTCGCCTTTATAGCACTCAGCTTAGTCGGTGATCTCTTGAGAAGCCTAACTAGCTTGCCATTTGTACAAGGTTTTTAAGTCATATCTTGCACCATTCTCAATCAGCTTAAGGTGGGCATTGCTAACAACTTAAAACTAAGGCTTTGAGCCACTTCCCAGCGATGCCCACCCTACAAACATGATCATCAAGGAACAGGTGCAAGATGTGTGTTAACTTCTACCTCAAATAGCCTTTGTAGAGACGTGAAGATTCCACAACGTCTCTACAATTTTTGCTTTTTTTCCTACTTACGGATTTTAGCACTAAATCCAGAAGCTTTAAACTGCTTCAGCTTGAGCGGTACAGGCTGATTAGCAGGTACAGAAATTCTTAATTCAAAATCACTCACCCCTGGTGGAACTTCGGCAATAGAACCTAGACGGGTGCGATTTTGTAATACAGGGTCATTGTTAGCATCATAGACGCGACCATAGATATCTGCATCGTAGACGGTTTTATAAGTGCTGTTATTTGCCTTACCAGTGACAATAAAGCAATTAGCCGCACCACTACCGCTACTGGTAACAGCACCTTGTGCCAATTCTGGGGGACACTCCTTATATGATATGTCAGATAGTTTAATCTGAGTCAAAGCTACAGCCACAGGAGTCCATAC
>NZ_CAWMSA010000046.1:0-67554 GCF_963870205.1 Anabaena sp. CA = ATCC 33047
TAGTCATTAGTCATTAGTCATTAGTCATTAGTCATTAGTCATTAGTCATTAGTCATTAGTCATTAGTTTTTCTCCTCCTGCCCCCTGCCCCCTGCCCCCTGCCCCCTGCTTCCCCTACTCCCTACTCCCTACTCCCTGGTAAAAAGACTTTAAATACCGCCCCTTGGGGTTGATTATTTTCTACGGTGATTGTACCACCGTGGGCTTCAATTGCCATTTTGCAAAAGGCTAAACCTAAACCTAATTGAGATACTTCTGGTATTTGTTTTCCGACTTCGTATTTTTCAAATATACTTTGTTTGAGGTCGTCACGTACTCCTGAACCAAAATCAGCAACTTGAATTGTCACTCCACCTGCACCCGATTGATTTGCCCTCAAGACAACTTGGCTGTTTTTCGGAGAAAACTTGATGGCGTTGGAAACTAAGTTATCTAAAACTCTGCGAAAGATGGCAGCATCTAAATTAATCTGAATTTCAGACGCAGATAATTGACTGATCAGTTGTAGATTTTTTTGTGATGCGATCGCCTCAAAGCTGGCTAATACTGACAGACATATATCACAAACGTTGTTCTTTGTCAAGTTTAAAACCATTTTGCCTGATTCTAACTTAGCCATGAGCAACTGATGGTCAATCAAAGATTGCAACTGCTGTACACTAGAGACAATCTGCTCAATCTTGTTTTGCTGCTTTGCGGCTGGAAAATCAGGTAATTTCAAGATTTCCGTGGCTAGGATAATAGAGGTCAGGGGATTTCGCATATCATGCAACATCATGTTGACCATATCTTCTCGGAACTGAAGCAAAGCCTGTAACTGATCATGTTGCTGCTTAATTCGCAACATTGAATGCACCCTAGCACGTAACTCTAAACCATTAACAGGTTTACTGATAAAGTCATCTGCACCTGCGGCTAGACACTTGGCTACATCTTCTTTTGCCGTTAAGGCTGTCACCATGATAATCGGAATATGCCGCCACTGAGGGTTAGATTTGATGCGTTTGCATACTTCAATGCCATCTACATCTGGCATCATTACATCCAATAAAATCACATCAGGTTGAAACTTTGCTAAACGCTCAATTGCTCGTTGACCATTAGCCGCATAGTTTAAATTATAACCTTCATGAAAAAGCAAGGTTTCAATTACATCAAAATTATCTGGTTCATCGTCAACGACTAAAATGAATGGTTGCTTATCCATTGAGTAGAGAAATTAAGTTGATAATAAGTGTTGAATGATACTTGTTAGCTCTCGGAGTTTGACAGGTTTGTTGACGTACTCATTGGCCCCTGCTTCGAGGCATTTTTCGCGATCGCCTGGCATAGCTAAGGCAGTCAAAGCCACAATGGGAACCTGAGCTAATTCCTGGTGTTCACGGATACGACGGGTAGCTTCTAACCCATCGATTCCAGGCATTTGAATATCCATCAAAATCAAGCTGGGGCGTTGTGTTCTAGCCAATTCCACAGCCGTTTCTCCATCACTAGCCAGTATCAGCCGATACCCTCGACTTTCCAGATAGCTAGAAATAGTTTCAATATTAGCCTGATTATCTTCTGCTAACAGAATTAAGGGTGATTCTGTGGGTAAATCAACGAGTGATGGTATTAACTCTGATGATTGTACATCTGCTGTTAGCGGAGGCAATATAAATTTTTGCGATGTATCAGGTAAACGCACGGTAAAGCAACTACCTTTGCCTACCTCACTACTGACAGTGACATTTCCGCCATGTAATTCTGCGATTTGGCGTACTAAAGCTAGTCCTAATCCTGTGCCGGTATACTGACGATTCAGGCGGCTGTCAATCTGCACAAAGGATTGGAACAACTTACCCATATCTTCTGGAGCAATGCCAATACCTGTATCGATTACCGAAAAACTGATCCAGGTAGATGATTGTGAGGTTGGCGAAGGGGTATTTGCTGAAGGATGAGAGTTTTCCATGCTCTCTCGTCTCACAGCTAAAATTACAGAGCCACCTTCGGGGGTAAATTTTACAGCATTATTGAGCAGGTTAATTAACACTTGCCTGATCCGTCGTTCATCTACAGCAATTTCTGTGACAGTATTTTGAATATTCAAGGTGAGTTGAATTTGTTTCTGAGATGCCATTTGTTTGACAAAAGCCAAACTAGACTCACACAAATAACTGACAGCAACGGCAGCTATTTCTAGTTTGAGTTTACCGGCTTCGATTTTGGCTAAGTCCAAGATGTCGTTAATTAGTTCGAGCAAATGTTTACCGCTACGCTCGATAGTAGTCAAAGCGCGTTGCTGCTTTTGGGTTAAACTACCAAATACACCATCTAGCAAACCTTCCGACATTCCCAGGATAGCGTTGAGGGGTGTACGCAACTCGTGACTCATACTAGCTAAAAATTCATCTTTGAGACGAGTAGCACGGGCTAATTGGTGGTTAGTGTGCAGCAGTTGTTCATTCAAATTAGACAAAGCTGTTTCGGCTCGTTTGCGATCGCTCAGTTCAGTTTGTACCTGTTGATACAAATCCGCTTGCTGAATGGCTACCGATAATTGACTGGCGATTTGCTGAAGTAGATTAGCTTCATCTGGTTGCCATTGACGTTGTGCAGCACAAGCATGAATGCTAATTAGTCCCCAAACTCTGGGACGTTTATTTTCGACTTTTTGGACAATAGGAGCGACAATTTTGGATTTTATCCTTGCTTCCTGCATGAACTCCTTGAGACAATTTCCCCAATCATCATCTTGAGTATCCGTGACGATGCGGACATTACCCTGACGGTAAAACTCATAACATTGTTCTGGGAAGCATTCATCTTGCCATAACATACTGTCTATCATGGGATATTCTGGAACTACAGATTCTTCCAGCACCATCCCACAGCCATTAGTCATCAGCCGAAAAATTAAAGCTCTGTCTGCCTGGAAAGTTTGCCTAATTTCGTTGACGGCTGCCGATAAAATTGATTCTAAATCCAGAGATTGGCGGATATGTTGAGTAATATTCCTCAGTAGTCTTTCACGCTGTGCTTGTTTTTGCAAAATTTCCTCTGCGTGTTTGCGATCGCTAATATCTTGAATCACACCGATTAAATATTCTGGTTCGCCAGAAAGCGACAGCACCAAGGAAATAGTTAAGTAAGCCCAGACAGACTTGCCTTGTTTGTGAATATACCGTTGTTCGCGGGCAAAAGTCTGAACTTCCCCAGATAACAGCAACTGCATTTGTTGTTCACCCACAGCAATATCTTCAGGATGGGTAATCGTAGTAAAGCTTCTGCCCAGCAATTCTGCGGCGGAGTAACCCACAATCTCGCCAAATTTTTGATTCATGCGGGTGAATCTGCCCTGTAAATTCGCTTCAATCATCCCGACATTTGCTTGCTCAAAGGTAGCGCGGAAGCGAGCTTCACTTTCTTTGAGTGCTGCCGTTCGTTGTATGACTTTGGTTTCTAGTTGTTCGTTGAGTTTTTGCAGAGCTTGTGTAGCACGTTGACGTGCTAATTCGGCAGACGCACGCGCTGCAAAAACCCGTAAAGTTGCTTCGATGCGTTCTGGTTCTTCTAAAGGACGGGTATCAAGAATGCAGAGGTTGCCTATGACTACACCATTGTTCTCTCGTAGTGCTACACCTAAGTAGCTTTCTGGCTGTATTCCTTGCAGATGAAAATCTTCGGGGAATTCTTGATAAACTTGATGAGGACAGTAATATATACCCTGTGCCAGTGCCATCTCACAAGGTGTATCAGCTACAACATAGCTGATTGGGGGTTGTAATGCGTTATTGGCAAAAAATCCTAAAGTGTGTAGGCGATCGCCAATCAATTCTGAAACTAAAACGTAGGGGGCATCTAGAGCTTGTGCCGTATAGCGCACCAAAGCCGAGAAAAACTCTGTACCCGTCACCGTGGCAGTACCTTCAACTAGGGTGCGTAAAGATTCTTCGGCACGTTTGCGCCTAGTGATATCAGCACCAGTACCAATCAAGCGATAAATGCGCCCAGTTTCATCCCGTAAGGGTTTGAGTGTCACCAGTACCCAATAGCTGCGATTGGTTTGGGGATTAGTAATGTATTCTTCGTAATAATAAGTTTCACCCAAGTTGACACAAGTTTCGTAGTGTCTTGCTTGTGATTCCCCAAAGGAGTTACCAAACACTTCGATTGGAGTTTTGCCTTGTACTTCTAAAAGGCTAATGCCAAAAAATCTTTCTGCCACAGGATTCCAAACTACATAGCGATATTGCCCCAGACTATCGATTTCTAAGGCAAAAATCGCTTGTTCCACATCTTCATAGATGGCACGCAGAAAACTCTCGCTTTTTTGCAAAGCAATCACCGAACGTTGGCGTTCAATGGCAATCCCGGCAATGTGGGCGGCAAGGGTAATTGTTTTGATATCAGATGCTGTGGGTGTTTTCACTTGGCGATAATATACCGCAAACGTACCCAACACCTGACCATTACTAGCAATAATCGGCGCAGACCAGCAAGCCCGCAAGCCATAACTCAGGGGTGTTTCCTTCATTTGTTGCCAAAGCGGATCATTGGCAATATCGGAGACAATGACTACTTGTCGGCGATAAGCAGCCGTACCACAGGAGCCAACACCCTCACCAATCAGCAAGCCATCACCGATACTGATGTAATCTGGTGGTAAATTCAGGGATGCCGCATGGTGCAACCGACTTTCTTTGTCTAGGAGCATGACACAAAATAAAGCACCATCAAATCCTTGTGCCATACCTGCAATCAAGGTCTGGAGAATATCCGCCAATGCTTCCCCTCTGGCAATTCTGGCAAGAATGCGGTTGTGCATTTCCAATTGTCCGGCGATGCGTTTACGTTCCCGGAGGGCGGCTTGCTGTTCGGTAATATCTGTAATCGTTCCTACATAACCGCTATAATTACCATTGCTATCTACTGTAGGTGTGGCACGCACCACCACACAAGTGATTTTACCCTGTGGAGTTTGATAGCGGCATTCTGTGAAAAATGGCTGTTGCTGACTAACGCTGTCGTACCATTCATGAAAGACGCGATCGCGGTCTTGCGGATGCAAAGCTTGTGACCACTTTGTACCTAATGCCTCCGCCATAGTCAATCCTGCTATTTCTTGCCATTTTTGATTGACGTACTGACAGTTACCTTGGCTATCTGTATAAAATATCCCGGCTGGAGCATTGGCGATGATAGCTGCATAAAACTGCTCACTATTTCTCAAACTGACTTGGCTCTTCTCCTCTAATTGCGATCGCTGTAATTTCCTTTTCTCTAGACACCTCAACGCCTTGATCACATTCTCATAGGTCAATAAACCTTTTATTCTTCCTGTATCATCAACTACAGGTAAATGTCGAATTTGATATTGACAAAATAAGTTGAATGAGCCAGAGAGATTCTCAAACTCAGAATACTGTAAGGTAATTACAGGATGAGTCATTACCTCACCCGTACTGACTTCAGCCCAATTGTATCCCTCCGCACTTAAGCGAACTACATCCTGCTGTGTCAAAATACCTACCAGTTGGCTATTTTCCATCACTAATACACAACTGGCTGGAACTGCGAATCCTAGCCCAGACTGATGCCCATCAGTCGATAGCAAGCTACCGATTCTAGTTTTACTCATTAACCGCAATGCCTCTATTGCTGGCATATCAGCAGTAACCACTAAAGGATGACGGATCATCGCTGCTGTCAGCAGAACATCCACATTATCCCTTTCTGCCTCAGCAATATCGACAGATAGATTCGTATCCATTATGACAACAAAATGAAGAAAATAGCTGGTGATATTGCCAACTCATTAACTTTTATAAACCAAAATAGACATAAATATTACATCAATCATTTATCTTTAGAGAAAATTTATACTAGAGTGGGTTTAATTTCAGGGAATAGGCAACAGGGAACAGGCAACAGGAAGGAATAGGGAACAGGCAACAGGGAACAGGCAACAGGCAACAGTTAGTAGTGGCGTGGCAAGCCTTAAATGTTGCATTAAAACTCTCTTGTGGTACGGGCTAGAAGCCCGTACGGTGCAGGCTAGAGAGCTTACACCACAAGAACTATATTTGTGCATCATTTTAGCCTTGCCACGCTAGTAGGGCGATGCACAGGCCACGATGTTTTTTTATCAAACTATTGGCATTACTTTTGAATTCGTCGCCTTCAGATCACGGTAGGCTACAGCCAACGCGTACAACCACATTCTGGCGGGTCATGATTGCTCAAATTGTACAATGTACTTGACTTACAGTTGTATGGCAGAAAAGATATGTTCAACAGAATGATGGGTAAGACTCGCTATGTAGTCTGTCGCCTGTTTCTACATTTAGGGGGGTCTGATGTCGCCCCAATTTTGGGAGAATTGAATCGCATCGCCAGAGAAGCAATTGATGCTGAGGGTGATTTGCAAGTCATGGGAGAGGGATTAGTAGACCTGTGCGAAACTCTCCTACGCTCTGATGAATACTGGCTTTCTGCTGCTAATGAAGGCGATGTCTTCTGGAATGAAGGCGAAGCGGGAGATTATGTCAATGAATTATTTAGCGATTCTGCCGAAAGATATGGTGCTGATTTAGAGATCAATTCTGATGTTAATCAGCCCTTATCCCTGCCGCCGACACGTAACATCATAGTGATGATTACCGTAGCTTTTGAAGGAGAAGTTCCAGATTTAGAAACTGACTTAGCGAATATTCAGGCGTTGAAGCAAGGGTTAAAAGCCTTAATTAATCTACATTACAATCATAAACTTAGGGCTATTCAAGTACATTTCTCACCCGCACGGTTCGGTGATGAACTGACAAACGATCAGCTATTGCAATATTATCCAGAATTGATACCGTTGTAACTGATGGGGTTGTCCGTACACTGCTCCCTGTGAGAACTTGTTAAGCTCGGAGATAAGCTTATAATGCCATGATCATGTCCATATTACGTAAATTTACATCCTTTGTGTTAGTGGTGAGTTTGTGCTTAACAACTGTCGCCTGTGGCGGAGAAACTCAAACTACCTCTAATAACGGCAATTCTCGCCCAACTTCCACTGCTACTAAGCTCAGTGATGGTCAGTATTCAGTCCAACAAGCCACTTATGATGATGGTTCTGGGGAGTACACTTTATTTTTACTCAACAGTACACCCCCTACATTTAGCACCGAAAAGTTACAAATGGCAAGGCTGACTGACGAAGAAATCAAAGAAGGTAAAAAAACCTATCTGAAGGTTGATAACGGACAGCCAGTTTTGTATTTAACTGAAGATTTTAAAATTGAGTACGTCCACAACGTCACAGAAACTAGAACTAATCCCCAGACAGGGCAACCGCAAACGGTTGTAGTTCGCCAAGAAAGTAACTTCTGGACACCCTTTGCAGGAGCGTTAGCGGGTCAAGCATTGGGTAGCTTATTATTTAGACCTCAGTATTACGTACCGCCTGTTTATCAACCTGGTACTGTACTAACAGGCTACGGTGGTTATGGCAGCAGCTATAACCAAGCTGTTGAGAGTTACCGGACTCGCTATAATTCAGCACCCGCAGCTGTCAAAAATCGGACTGCTTTTAGAACTACAGGCACAATTAGAAGGTCATCTGGTAATTCCAGTACCTCTACAACACGTACTACTACAAACCGTCCTTCTGGTTCTGGTTTTGGTAGCAGTACCCTGCGCTCTTCTGGTAAATCTACTACAAATAAACGCCAACCTAGCGGTAGTAGTTTTGGTAGTGGTCGTTCTCCCGTCCGTCGCTCAAGTGGTTTTGGCAGACGGCGTTAGTTAAGCTAGGGACTGGGGACTGGTGACTGGGGACTGGGAATTGAACATTTTTCGCTTCCCAGTCTTGTAGTCTTGTAGGGTGCGTCAGACTGTTTCAATGCTGTCAATAAACGTATGTTTGATATCTGACGCACCCTACTAATATGCCAGTTGCGTAATATCATGTCCGGCTAATTACTGATGATAAGTTTTTGATGCTGATGTTTTCTCTTTTCTTGTTCCCTGTTCCCTGTTCCCTTTTACAAGGTTGAAAATGCTGACGGGCGAAAATTGATTTATCCGTACTAGAAGCAACAATGAGGACAATTAAATAGAGTCCTGGAATATTAATTTTTATAGTTATTTCTCAGTAGTTAATAGTAGATTAATTCCCAAATTATTCGATTTTATCAGATATTTTCCTATTTTATTTGTAAAAAAATCATACAGTAAATATGTTGAGAAGTTTAGCTAACAGCACCCTTGGTATAAATTAATCAAAAAAAATAGCAACTTGAAATACTTATAACAGACAGACTTAAATCTGCTATCAAAGTGATGTTTTGTACACTTCATTGGTGGGAGCATCCCAATTTTGCAAAAATAACCGCAGCAACACCAAAAACTCTCTGAACTTTCTTACCTTCGTGATCTTTGCGTCCTTCGTGGTTCGTTTCTTCCCAGCCTTTGACATTGGGTAAAAATAAATTTACACATTTGGGATGCTCCCTCATTGGTGGATTTAATGGTGTCAGAGATGAATTTACAACTATAAGACTCTCGCTACAAATTCCGAGAGTTGAATTTATATTGGAGTGTCCGGATTATAGTTCTGCGATTCGCATAATTGTTTAACCATTGAGGGCTTTTAAAACACTATCTGAACTTTTTTAAGCCATCGTTGTATAATTTTTACGGACATAACAAATGCTACGTCGTATACTTAACTTGAGTTTAAGAGAAGTTTTTTACTTGCCATTTATTCGCATTCCATTAGAGTGGAATTATCAAATAGCAAAACAAAAGTATGCGACTCATTTACCTGTTCTGTCTTCAGATGATTTAACTTGTGTGAATTCTCTTAAAAATCAAGGGGTGTTTTTATCATCTCTAGATAAACTAAATCTTGCTTCTACGCCTAAATTGCTTCAGGCATCTCATAGTTTGATACCAGAACTATTAAGGGTAAGTCCTCAAAGAAAAAATCAATATTATATTGAAGCTACACCTACTCAAATTAATAACTATTTAGATATTTTTTTGTGGGGTTTGGAAGAAAAACTGATCAATATTGCAGAAAAGCATCTAGGGTTGCCAGTTTTCTATATGGGGCCTTCTTTTCGGAGAGATTTGGTGAATGGCATGCAAATCAAATCAAGGCGATGGCATATAGATCACGAAGATAGGCACATGCTGAAAATTTTTATTTATTTAAATGATGTCAATGAAGATGGGGGGCCTTTTCAATATATTCCTAGAAATGGCAGTGAGTTAGCAAAGAGGTTAATCAGATACAGACATAGCACTGTTTCAGATAAAGTTATGCAATCAATTATTCCTGCCTGTGAATGGAAGTCAAGCATAGGTAATGCTGGTACTGTAATTTTTGCAGATACAGGTAGCATTTTCCATCGTGGTAAAGTACCTTTAAATTCGGAAAGATTCGTCATTATTTTTTCCTATACTTCTAAATTTCCTAAAAATCCACATTATTGTAAATCGATTTTTTATAAACAACAGTTGAATACATTAGCAAATTCTCTTTCATCACGACAACGGAATTGTCTGTTTATGAGGTAAAATTTAGGCTTAGTTATTAGTCATTAGTCATTAGAGGATGTCTCTTAAGTATCAGATTTTATTCAGTTTCTCCCTTAACCCTTTTAAAAAAGGGGGAAAACTTCTTTAAGGGACTTCCAGATAACAAAAACATCCAAAATTTAGGGTGCGTCAGATAATGTAGGGTGCGTCAGTACGAGAAACTCTAGCTATACCAAGACAATATTCATTCTGACGCACCCTACTAACTGCTATATAACAAGTGCGATCGCTCATCTATGATTAGCAGCGATCGCATTTTAATTTTTATTGCTGATTATGTTATGTTACTTCATTTCTTCAGTAAATTTAACTAAAAAAAAGAAGCGTTTAGATAAATTAATAACCTATTAAGGTATGATAAATGTAGTCATAGGTACATTAATGTGGGAGTTATCTATATAGGCGATCGCTCGGTTGGTAAGACACACTTAGCAATGGAGTTGGCTAACCCTAAACATGAGTACGTAAACGTAATCACTCCAGATTACGAAAATCTCAGTTCCTTGTTACTGGATGACAAGTTGCAGGGAACTAAAGCTACAGATGTGATTTATCAACGTGATTTAGAGATGCAAGTGCGACTACCCACGGGTAATAAACAAGTATTTGTCGATTGGATTGATACACCGGGAGAAGTCTGGCGTAAAAGTTGGCAAGTAGATAATTTTACTGAATGGCAGAAGCTGTTAGAAAATATCCGCAATAGTGAAGGTGTTTTATTGATACTTCCTCCCCATCGAGGAATGAACTTTCAGCCGGGTGTAGAACTAGAGCAATTTCCTAGTCAACAGCAATGGTGTCATCGGTTTGAGCGTTGGGTGGAGTTTTTCAGTCGAGACTGTCCAAAATTAAGACATATTGCTATTTGTTTAAATAAAGCTGACTTGTTTTGTGATTTGCCACAGGAAGCAGCAAAACTGGCTTACAGTCCTTATAAAAATCAAATGAATTGGCAACAACGCCATAGTTATATTTTGCAACGATATTTTAAACCAATTCAATCTCAATTAGCGCAAATTAATCAGAAAATTTCCGGCTTATCAGTGCGCTGTTTTATTACTTCAATTTACCATCGTTCACTTTTAGAATTGCCTTGGATATATCTGGGGAGTTATTTGGCTAAATAATCGAAAAATCATAGATATGGGGAACATTTGCGTTATTGGCCCAATTGGATCGGGTAAAACTACTTATCTAGCGGCGTTAGCTTATCAGCCAGCAAAAGCTGCATGGAAAAAAAATAATTTTCATATTCAACCGATTAATGATGAGACTCGCAAGCTAGTAGATAAAGCTGAAAATATTATTTTAGAAGGAGCATCTTTAGAACCTACCAGTTCTCATGTGAGAAATATCTATGAATTGCCTGTTTACTCATTCAATATTGAAATTAAAAGAAATTTCTCAAAACAACAAATAAACTTAGTGGTGCGAGATTATCCCGGAGAAATATTTGAAGAATTAGAAACAGGTTCATCAAATCCACTGCATGAGGAGTTTATAGAGGAATGCTTAAGTAAAGATGTCAATGGCTGTTTAATTCTGCTGACGGAATGGAAAAAAGGCACTGATAAATTTTATAGTCGAGTTTTGCAACGGTTTATTCAATTAATGGATACTCACGATAGGGCTAATAATTTACGTTTGGCTGTAGCTATGAGTAAGTGTGAACGGGGTGAATTATGGCCAGGTCGTCTAGACCCGGAAGCAGATTTATTTGATATTCACTTACCTAAAACTAAGTCGATTTTAAAAGAGAAAATTCCGGCTCAAAATTTACGATTTTACGCTATATCAACCTTTGGTGTTTTGGGTCGGAATAATCCTAGACCAAATCGGGTGATGGAATCGGGGACTGATGGTGTCCGTTCGGTTTTGCGAGAGGGTAATCGGTGGCGACCTTATGGGATGATTTCCCCTCTCTATTGGCTAAGTACAGGCAAGAGGATGAGAGACGATGCTTAATTGGTTCAAGACAAAAACAGCTAGTTTGGAATCTCAGCAGAGAAATGCGGTGTTGCGGGTGATTGGCGATCGCGGTTCGGGAAAAACTGCATATATGGCATCATTGGCAAGATGGCCTAATGCTGACCCTACTAGCCCTGTACAGACAGTCATACCTGTTGGCGAAGCTGGAGAAGAACTGATTAGTAAAGCGCAGAATATTCTAGAACAAGGGTTACAGTTAGAACCTACGGATTTGACTGCTAATACAGCAGATATCAACGATTACACCTTGAGAATTACCCTGAAAGCTAATATCGGTTCTCAATTAGTCAATCTGAATATTAGCAGCAAAGACTACTCAGGGGAGTTTTTCAGTGACTTGTTGTATCAAGCCGGAAATCCGCAACTACAGGAATATTTAGAGGATTGTTCCCTAGCGACGGGGATAATGTTCTTGGCTGATGGTAGTAGTCGGGGGAAAGATGGGGAATATGCTAATGGGTTAGATAAATTTTTAACTTTGCTTGACCGTACTGATTTGGAATTGGACAAGCGAAGAATCGCTTTTGTATTAACCAAGTGTGAACAACCGGAGTTATGGATAAATCGCCATAGACCGGGGTTTCTGGCTGAGGCTCGTTTCCCTCAAGTTCACAGAAAATTACAGGCTTGGCAGCAGATAGGAAGCGGTAGCGTGGAATACTTTACTACTTCGGCGTTTGGAATGTTGGGGAATAATTTCCCGGAGCCGAATGTGCAGTTACTTAAGCGTGATCGTGGTGGTGTGACAGCAGTAATTAAAGAGCCAAAACGCTGGCGACCATTTGGTTTAGTAGCTCCGATTTATTGGCTGTGTACAGGCGATCGCCACAAAGAATTAGATAAGGGTTAAGCAGATGAGTATTGAAATTCACGAGTTCAGCACAGGTATTAGAGCCGAAAGGACTGCTGATGGTGGTTGGGTGTCCTTGGGATTTACCGGACAGTATATGAATCGCACTCTTGAGCGTATTCCTGAAGTTGTTGAGCGTTCAATTGCTAATCGGGAATTTGCTGTTACAGAGGGAGCAGCTACTGAGCAACCAGCACTGATTGGTCGGGTGGTGGGAACAGGAAACGATGCTTGGTCTGTATTGGCTGTAGTCACACGGGGACGGGATGAAAAAGGGCGTAGTCTCTCCGTGTATCGTTATTTTTTGTGTGAGGGAGAAAATAATCTAAAACTACTAATAGCTGGTTGGGAAAATCAACGTAGACCTACATTTAACCCGTTTGATTATAGAAGTGTTGGACAATTTTACTTCTTTGATGGTTCTTTTGCTCTGCCTGACGTGACACAAGAAGCTAAAAATTTACCCTTACACCAACCTCAACCGACGCTCTTACCACCTGAACAGCGATATGAATTAGAAACTATCAACGCTTTAGCAATTAGAAAATACAACCTTCATCATCAAATTCAGCCTGTTGCATGGGCGTTTAATGTGGAGGCGTTAGAGCAACCCCATCGTTTTCAGGTGATTCAACCAGCAAGCGATCGCGCTTATCAAATTTTGCTCAGGGCGATCGCTCATGTTCCCCAAGTGTCTGTACCAGTAGTTGTAGACGAAGAAGCCCTGAAGTCAGCACTTCGGAGTTTAATGAATAGTTCTCAAGTCAAACCTGAAGCTGTGCGAATAATTGCTGAGGCTGTTGAGCATAAAGATATTACCTCAAAATATTGGCATTCTCTCTTTGATGGGCAAGGAGCAGCAATAGCAATTAGCCAAAAAATTTATAGTCCGCAAATGGTGCGACTGATGACGCTCAGAGCAATGGTAATTCCAGAAACTTTACCAGAGTTTTTAGGTTGGTTGAATGTGAAAGGCGGTAAGAATAAACCAGATGATAATCAAACTATCTCGTTAGAATTTCAAGCCGCTATTCGTAAAGATTTTCCTCAAAATAAACTTCTTGAAGGGCTTAAATTTATTCTTCCTGAATTGCTCAACCAAAATATTACACCTGAAGCTGTTTATTGCTTAATCAAGTCAAAAGGAAGTGCTTGGTTTCCTGTGCATAAAGATTTTATTGTAGAAATATTAAAAGATTTAAAATTGATTTCCGATACGATTCAATCTAACAATAGAGCGAGAATAGAGGGAAGTTCATTTAATTTTTATCTACAGGTTTGGCAAGAATTAATATCATATTATAAAACATATTATACTCAGAAATCAACTAAATCTTATTACAAGCCATTAGCCGAGTTATTTTTGCATTTAGAAGAATATGTCTTAGCCGCTTATTTCTATCAAGTAAGCTATGGTTTAGTACCTAAAAATATATTTGTTACTGCTTTTTCTGAACATAGAGCAATGTTGTTTGCTCCACCCGTTTTAGGTGTAAAAATAAAAAAAGAGCTTAGTTGGTTTGAAACTCTTAGTTATTTACTTATTGATTTTCTATGTCGGGGGTATATTGTGCCAATTAGAACAGTCATTATTCTATCAATATTTCTTTTTGGTAGTGGGTTATTTCTTGGGTTTATTTTACCTAAAAGTGTTTCGCAGTCATCATCATATAGGCAACATACAACATCAAATATAAAACCTTCTTCTAGTGATAAACCTATAAAAGAAGACGATGTAATAGAAGAAGCAATTGCAGATGAAAAGTTTGATAAAACAAAGAAAGCACTTAATACAATTGTTGATACCATTTTTGAAGATAGCAATAAAAATAACAAGAAAATTAGCAAAACTCAGGTTATTACTGAAATTAAAAACACTTTCAAGCTTTCAGAACTGAATTACCCAATTAACGAACTATCCAATCCACAAAGGAGAAACTTAGCTAAAGCTATACATAAATATCAGGAAGACAGGGTAGGTAGTGATTCTGCTACCGCATATATAGAAATAGGCAATCAAACCGCTACATCATTACTCAAAGATTTGAGAAAACACTTTCAACTAAATTAAACAAATTAAATTAAAAGATGAGATTTTACCTGTACATATTAGCTGGCATAACATCCGCCTTAATAGGCTGGAATATCGGTCAATTCTTCCTGACTGATATAGGTTTATTAACCTCATTTCCAGAAATTATCTTATTTCCCTGCATCGCGATTTCTCTAGCATTTGGGATGGTGATGAATGAAATATTTATCAGTAACCCCACCAGAATTAAAATTAACTTCCGCATCGCTAAAACTCCCCTACTCATAGCCATTGGTTTAGGAATTTTGGCTGGGTTAATTGCTGGGTTAATTTCCCAAATTTTATTTTTACCATTCATTAGCGTCCCCACTCCAATTGTTAGGACTTTGGGTTGGCTGTTGATTGGTTGTTCTGTGGGTATTGCTGAAGGGTTAAGCTGGCGTTGGCACAGTTTAGAAGCAGGTGAACCTAAACGTTTTAAACAAAGATTTCTTACCAGTGTTATTGGTGCTAGTGCTGCTAGTTTAGTTGCGGCTGTGATTTTTGAATTTATTCGCACATCTTTGAGTGAAATACCAGCAGCTTTTAAAAGTGCAGAAGATCCTTTAGGGTTTTCTCTCTTGGGTTTATTACTGGGTTTAGTGTTTAGTTTCACCAATTCCCCCAGTTATATGGCTGCTTTGAGGGCTGGCACAGGATTTGAATTCACAGGCTTTAATTACCAAGATGCGATTCCTCAATTAGAAGGTGTTCATAAATCCAACCCATATATTGATAAATCTCTACTGACGTTTGTTAACGATGATGAAAATGAAGAAATTGAAGAAGGTTTATCTATTCAGTTACCAAGTAATGGCATAATTAAAATAGGTTCTGCTGAAAAAGAAGCACATATCTATATTCCCGGTTTGCCGCTACACGTTGCCGATATAGTTCTGAAAAAACGTGAAGCTTTTTTAACTCCAGACTTCAATTATTTCAACACAATTGAGGTGAATGGTGAACGTTTAGTTTCTCGGCGTAACGTGCGTTTAAGACATAACTATGTTTTGACGTTTCATACAGTCAAGATGGATGGCAAGAATGAAGAAAAAATGTATAGATTTGTCTACTATAATCGTTTCCTTGACCCGCAATCTTAGCTTATCAATCCTGATGATGGCTGCTGTGGCTTTACCGAGTTGGGGACAGGCTAAAAAAGTAGAGATTGTTGGTAATCCTAGCGTTAAGGATGACCAAGTAACTATTCGCATTAAAGTTAAAAGTATAGAAGATAAACCTGTGATGGGTCTACAAGACACAAATTTTAAATTAATTGTCGATAATAAAGAACTGCCATTTAAAACTAAAGATTGGAAAAGTCCAGAAGAAAGCATACCGCCACCAGCTTGGATTATAGTTTTAATCGATTTTAGTGGCAGTATGAATATGCGAGACAGTCGCGGAACGAAAAAAATTACAGGTGCTATTAACGCTATTCGACAAGTTACTAAGGTATTAGGGGAACGTGGAGGAAATACCCAAATTTCTATTGTTCCTTTTGGTGAACCTGGGACTAATTGCCGAGGATATGCTGTTAATCAAGAAACTCTCAATAAATTTTTTGCAGCGAATGATTTTAAGTTAAAAAACTATCTTGATTACCTCGCTAATGTAACTCCCTGTGCTTCTACTAATCTTTATGAACCGTTGCGAAAAGCCATGAGGTTTTTAGCTAATGCTGAAGACACCCGTTTTTATGTACCGGAAAATTCTCCCCAACCTCAACCTAGACTGTCGATTATTTTGCTATCTGATGGTTATCACAATGCCACAAATGAAAAAGAGGATTTTGAAACTTTAACTACTCTACTTAAGAGAAATAGTAATATTACCGTGCATACCTTGGGGTATGGCTTAACACCACAACAATTAGGACGAAAATACAACTTGGGAAAACCAGCTACCCGTGGTGATATTGGTGTAGGTGCAAAGAAAGTTCCAGAAGCGGAATTTGTAGATCAAAAGCGTTTGGCGGAAATCGCTAGGTTAACTGGGGGAATTGCGGAGTTTTCTGGAGATGCAGAAGCGATCGCCCAAAATTTACAACTATTCCTCAATGCTTTGTTAGGAGAGTACGAAATCACCTACACCCAACCTAATGCAGACAGGGGTTCTAAACATAATGTGCAGGTTGTGGTGACTGATAAAGCCAACCAAACAGTTAAGTCATCAGCAAAACCTTACATGATTACAGTATTCGGGCGATCGCTTCCCTTAACAGTGCGAACAATCATGGTTGTCTGTATCCTGAGTGCGATCGCATTCGGTGGTGTACTCCCCTTTTACTACTGGGGGAAACATTTGAAGCAAGAAGCACTAGGGGATTAAAAGCGAGTCAGGAGAACTTTATGAAAACTAGAATATACTCTCTAACTACTTTAATCTTCTTCCTAATTACTGCTTGTTCTCAAAACAGTAACCAAACGAATATAACCTCATCCGAATGTCCTGACACAGCACAATCTACCCTTGAAAACAGTAACGTTAAACCAATTTCTCTCACTAATCAAACTATCACCCAATCAGGAATAGCCAGCAGCAATAAATCAATTGGCTATAGTTTTGAAGCCCAATCTGGTCAAAAACTTTCTTATACAACTAATCAAAATATTTGTATTTGGATTTATACCCCAGATAATCAGATATTAAATGACGTTGTATTACCCATGACGGGAAAATACACCATTCAAATTTCTGCACCCAGAGGTAATACAACATTTGATTTAGCCATGAATTTAGAAACTATCACAGAAGTTTCTCAATCTACCTCTTTAGTATCAAACCAGCTTGCTATCAACTCAACCAGAAAATCTGCTTCAATTTCTTCCATAAAGCCTACACCTATATTATCTACCCCATCACCTTCTGTAACACCCCTAACTTCTCAATCTGATAACCTTTCCAGACTATCACCAAAGAAAGCCATAGAAAATTATTATGCCCAAATTAACAATCATCAGTATCAAGATGCTTGGAATATTTACCCTCCTGCTGTTAAAGAAAATAAACAACTTCATCCAGACGGATATAACTCTTATATTGATTGGTGGCAAAAAGTAGATTTTGTAGATATTAATCAAATTGACGTAGAAAAATATAATGATGAATCAGCGATAGTTAGTATGTCAAGTAAATATAGGATGAAAAATGGGCGTAAAATTCCTGTATCTCTCAAATTTTACATGATATGGGATAATCTTAATCAAGATTGGAAGGTAATTAAAATTAAACACAACAAACTTAATATTTAACATCCAAACAATAATGAAAAAACTAATTATATACTCTACATTATTAACCCTGTTGGGATGCCAAAATTTAGAGAAGTCATCTTCTCCTGTTGCGGAAGCTAATGGTTGTCCAGAAAAACCTAGTATTTCCCTGCGTGAGAATGAAGTTGAGGAAGTTTCATTAAATGAGCAAATAGTCACTAAATCAGGACAGGCTAAGGCTAACAAAGCTATTGGTTATCAATTCCAAGCTGAATCAGGACAAAAACTGAGTTATGCCACCGATGCGGATGTTTGTATTTGGGTATTCGCACCAGATAATGAAATTCTTACTAGCAGAAACTTAGAAAAAACTGGAAAGTATATCATCCAAGTATCAGCACCACAAGGTACAAAAAGTTTTGACTTGCAAATGTCTTTAGATATTCCCCAAGTTGCTGCAAATTCTAATGTTTCATTATCATCTACTAATTCTATCCAGCCTCGCTCAACTGTCAAACCTCAAGAGGAGTCTAGAAGGAAGATTAATCCATCAGTAATCAATAGGAATCAATCACAAGCCGATAATGAACAACCCAGCAACAACAATACTAAACCTACACATGATATTACTCAAGAAGAAGCACTAGAGTTAGTTCAGCAATGGTATGCAGCTAAACCTCGGATTTTTGGCCCACCTTATGATACTAATTTAGTCAGTGATTTAACAACAGGGCCACTTTATGCAAACTTAATTAGTTCTGACGGGCCAATAGCTTGGTTAATAAAATATGATTCATATTATACTTATAATAAATCTAAGGTTACAAATATTATAGATTTTTCCAACAATGATGATAAACCTTATATAAAAGTTAAAGTTGATGAGGAATTATATCTTCATACAAGTAAAGGAGTTGATCAAGACAGTTCTGGTTCTTATCAAGGTGTTTTTGTATATTTTTTTGAAAAAGAAAATAGTAATTGGAAAATTTCAGGATACAGAAAAATTAGTTAGGTGTTTATTCCAAAATAATTAAAACTATTAAAATGTATATTTGTAGTGTTATGAAAAAAATTGTCTCTTTCTGTTTTCTTATTACTTATGGGTGTGCCGCAGAATCTCAAGTATCAAAGACTGTCCCGCAGACATTAACAGGCTGTCCAGAAAAACCTACAGTTGTTCTAAATGCTAACAATGTTAAAGAGATTTCACTCAATGATCAGATACTCAAAGAATCTGCTCAAGCCAGTGCCAATAAATCTATTGGATATACTTTTAAAGCTAATGCTGGACAAGAGTTTTATTACAAAACTGCTGAAGATATTTGTACTTGGCTCTATACACCAGATAATCAGATTTTAAATAGTGTCACTCTTCCTACTTCGGGTAAATACACTTTACAAGTTTCTGCACCAAAAGGTTCTACTAGCTTTAGCTTAGAGATGAGTTTACAATCGCCAAAAACATCTATAAACCAACAAAACTATATTACAAAATTTACACCTAATCAATCAAACCCATCTCCATCAATTAATAATAATACATCAACTGATTCTAAATCAATAGGTTGGATTTGGCTTGGTTCTATTAATAATACATCAGAGATTTTTACTTATGGAGAGCCACTAATTCCTTCAAAACGTCAACCAGTGACTATCACTCCTTCTGTCGTACCTTCTCCTGGTTCAGTAGTCACTATTAAAACTAAAACAAATGTGCGGACAAATCTACCACAACCACCTAATTTTAAGTTAGCCGATAAACTGGATAAACCTCTTAAATCAGGTCAACAGATAGTCATTCGTAGAGTAGAAGCTTTTGTAGATAATAAGTCAGATTCTAAGCACACGAGAATATGGGCGCAAATAGATAAGCCGTAAATCTATGCTCAATCTATTTAGACTATGAAAACGCAGAGCAAAAAATTATGGTTAAATATACTTTTTCATTACGGGTAAAAGGCTTAGATGAACAATATATGTACAGCTTAGATTTAAACCCTACTCAGGAAAATATGCCGGAACAGGTTTTTACTTCAGAAATCCGTGAAAATTTGCGAATATCTCTACAAAATAAAAGCCTCTGCGCCATTAAAGATAATCATCTTTATCAAATCATCCAAACTTGGATAGAAGACATTAAAGAAGGTTATCGAGATAGTTCACTCACCCTGAATTTACCTTTATTAATCGAGTCAAATATAGACAAATTAAATGAGCCAGGCTTTCAAGAACTCCCTGCGGTTATCAGTCCAGACTTATTCAATATAGAACCCATATTAGGAATGCTACCACCATTAAACTTTTAAACAAAAACAGTCAATCCTCTAGCCAATTGCAACCGAATAGAATACAAAATCATCCGCTTTTATCTGCGTTCATCTGCGTTCATCTGCGTTCTTTTCTTCTCCCTGAGTTAAAAGCACTATAAAAACAGAAAATCACAATGGAAAATGTATTAAATGTAGCCATCAGTCCCCATCGGGAATTTATGCCAGCAGAGACAGCAGGACAGAAACTATTTCTAATGTTGAAACTGCGGCCTATAAAAGATGTAGCTGTAACTCGTCCGCCAACTACCTTTGCATTTGTGATTGATACCAGTGGTTCAATGTATGAAGTCGTGGCTGGCGATACTAAACCTACTGGTATTACCTACAACCAAGACGGGAAAGAATATACACAGGTAACAGGCGGTAAATCCAAAATCGATATAGTGATTGAGTCATTATTAGCACTGGTGCATTCCGGTAGACTCAGTACAAGCGATCGCATCTCTATTGTCCAGTTCGATGACTCAGCCTCGCAAATTATCGGTTTAACCAGTGCCACCCAAGCCAGTCAATTAGAAGATGCGATCGCCCGACTCCGCAGTTTTTCCGGTGGTACGCGCATGGGTTTAGGCTTGCGCCGTGCATTAGATATGCTGAGTAATCAACAAATGACAGTCCGGCGCACACTCCTATTTACAGATGGACAAACCTTTGACGAAGATCAATGTCGGGCGATCGCCTCAAACTTCGCCACCAATAACATCCCCATCACCGCTTTAGGCGTAGGCGAAGACTTTAACGAAGACTTACTAACTCATTTAAGTGACTCCACCGGGGGCAGCTTATTTTACATAGTTCCCGGTAACGCCGTCGGTACTCAAGTTTCCATACTAGATTTACCCAACAAAATCATCGATGAATACAGCCAAGCACAGCAAGAAGTGATTACCAACCTCGCCTTAACAGTCAAAACAGTAAAAGGCGTAGAACTTACCCGCATAGTTCGCGCTTATCCCACCCAAGCAGAATTTCCCCTTGGACAAGATCCTTATCCCATCGGAAATGCGATCGCTAACGATGAAACCATCTTCATCTTAGAATTCAGCATGGACAGCAGACCAGCCTCCCGTGTTCGCATTGCCCAACTCGGTTTAACCTACGACATCCCAGGACAAAAACAACGAGGTGAATTACCCCCACAAAACGTCATAGTGCAATTTGTCGCCGGACAAAGTAGTACAGCACAAGTTGATCAAGAAGTAATGAACTACGTGCAACAGTGCAACATTGCCAATCTTGTCAACCAAGCCACAAAAATAGCAGACAGTGATCCCCAACGCGCAGAAGAAATATTAGAAACAGCGCGACGCATGACAATCAGAATCGGCAACCAAGCCATGACAGACTCCTTAAACGGCGCACAGGAAGAACTACGCAAAACCCGCAAAATTTCCGCCGGAACCCGTAAAACCGTCAAAATGGGAGCCAAAGGAAAAACCGTCAAAATGTCCAACGATATCAATGATCAACTCTCAGAAACAGAAATGCGTAAACTCACAGGAACTTAAAACCCAATGAAGTCAGAACAAGTTCGTAGTAAGGACTTTAGTCCTTATTTTCCCAGCATTAAAGCACTAGCAGATGATTAGGGTGAGTCAGATGTGGGAAATTCGGTCATATTTACCAGATTATCTCTACTGACGCACCCTACAAGAGACTTAAAACCCAATCAAGTCAGAACAAGTTCGTAGTAAGGACTTTAGTCCTTATTTTCCCAGCATTAAAGCACTAGCAGATGATTAGGGTGAGTCAGATGTGGGAAATTCGGTCATATTTACCAGATTATCTCTACTGACGCACCCTACAAGAGACTAACTAGCAACGTCAAAATCTCACCTCCAAACTCAGGACTTAAAAAATGAATACCTGTTCAACCTGCGGCTACGACCAAAACCCAGACAATGCAGAATTCTGCGGTGCTTGTGGTTCAGAACTACAAACATTAACAGCACCAACCACTCCCATAACACCCGCACCTACCATTATCCAACCAGAAATACCACCAACTCCCGCCCCAATTCCAACCAGCACAACCGCTAGACTAACTGCCAAACAATCCGGTTCACCAGTACCAGAATTTATCATAGAAAGTAATGCCATTGTGGGGGTATTCGACCCAGATATGGGGCCAGTTGATGTTGACTTAGAAGCATTTTTTGGAGGTGAAACAGTATCACGCAACCACGCAGAAATTTATCAAGAACAAGGAATGTGGAAAGTTAAAGATTTAGGTTCAACAAATGGCGTTTTCATCAAACCTTTAGGTCAAACTCGCTTTGGAGCTAGAATCACCATCCCAGAAACCTTAAATCATGGTGATGAAATTGCTTTTGGCAAAGTTCGCTTTCTCTTCCAAAGTGCTTAAAATTATGACTTTTCAACCCACCGAAACCACCAATACTTTAGTAATTCAGGAAAATAGCAGCTTTCCTATAGCAAACTATCAAGTAAAAGTTCTCTCCTACCTCGGTCAATATACAGCCGATATCTACTACTTTAAAGTTAATATTTCCCCAATTAGTGCTGATACAGAATCCAACCATTTAGGTTTATTGCGTGTAGGCGCAATTACAGGTAGACTCAGCCGAGAATTACAGCTAAGAGAAACACTAGGCGATTATAAAATGATGGCCGAACTCCTAGCTTACACCACATCAGAGGCAGTAATTATCAATCCTCACTCACCAAACTTACAGCCAGAAGAACAGCAAAACCACGAGACAGAAGAAGATGCAGTTTTAGATGTGAATACTGAAAATCTGCCAACAGATAATGCCAATTATTTAGAAGAAGAATATTATCCAGAACAGGAAATCATCTCATCAGCCACTACTAGCAAACTCATCTTACTCAGCTACCTTCCAGATGAAGCAAAAACATTAGACACTTGGTTAAAAACAGGTCAATCTCTAGAAGAATCTTTATTTATCACTGGTCAAGTTTGTCAATTTTTGCGGTATGTCTATCAAAGAAACTGGTGTTTTGTTGCCATTATTCCCCAGTTAATTCAATTGGGGACACCTATCCAGTTTTTTGACTTGTCTAGTGCATACCCTAGCGGCGAAATACTAACTTCTGGTTTATTGGGTGATTATTGCGCCCCCGAACTAGCTTATGGTAAGAATCCTATTCATGAATCAATGAGTAGTTATACAGTAGGCGCACTACTCTATCACTGCATTCACCAACAACCTCCGTCATCAGAACAAATTGTGGAGGTAAAAATTAGTCCCATTCCTAAAGTTTATCAACTGCTAAAAATTTGTCTGTCTGTAATTCCAGAAGCCAGATTTCCCTTATCTCAACTCTTGAGCATATTAGTGGAAACTCGTCAAGAAATTAGTACGCCTAAAATTCAGTGGAACATAGCCAACCGTTCAACAGTAGGACTCTCAACCAATCGTCTGCATAATGAAGATAATTATGGAATTAGACAGCAGCAGTTAAGTGATTTAGAAACCATGCTATTAGCGGTTGTAGCTGATGGGATGGGTGGAATGTCTCAGGGAGAGTTAGCGAGTAAATTAGCTGTGAAGATAGCGTTAGAAGAGCCGATTCCCGCAGATTTCAAAACCATTAATCAACGCCATGAATGGTTAATTGGATTATTTCAGAAAGCGAATGAGTCGGTAGCGAATCATGTTAAAGATGGGGGAACTACACTCAGTTTAATTTTAGCGATCGCTCAACAATTAATGATAGCTCACGTAGGCGATAGCCGGATATATCTCCTACGCCAAGGCGAAATAAACCAATTAAGCGAAGACCATTCACTCATAGCCATGTTAGTCGCTAGTGGTCAAATTACAGAAGCAGAAAGCGCAGAACATCCAGACAGAAACGTACTAACAAAATTTCTCGGTTCAAAATCTAGATTAAGTGATGGCTATATTCAAGATTTAAGACGCACACAGCCAGAATTATCAATTAATCTCAACAACGAAGATATATTACTACTGTGTTCTGACGGAGTTTGGGATTTAGTTCCTAAAGCTGAACTCGCGGAGATTTTTCAACATCAGCCAGATTTACAATTAGCTGTAGACCAAATCATTGAACAGGTAATTAAACGGGGTGCATCTGATAACGCTACCCTTGTAGCGTTGAAATGTCGCATATCTCAATATAACTAAATATTTTCCTACAATTTAAATTGAATTATTCACAGATATTTGTAGGATGCTTTAGCTGAGAGTATGGCATTAAATCCTGAATCATGGTGCTGTACTTTCGGCTAACACACCCTAATTATCTAAATATTTTCGTAAAAATCAATGAATTTTGAATTTTGAATTTTGAATTTTGAATTTTGAATTGATATTACATGACTATTCAATGTCCCACTTGCCTCACAGAAAATGATGACAATGCAACTAATTGTATTGCCTGTGGTTCTCCTCTAGGGGCTAATTCCAGCGTATCTACCTATCATTTACCTAGTGGAACTTTACTCAAACAAGGAAAATATTGCATAGAAAAACTCTTAGGTGAAGGTGGATTTGGCATCACCTATCAAGGAGTTGAATTACAGAATTCCGCTAAAGTTGCCATCAAAGAACTATGGCCAGAAAAAGCAGCAAGACAAGGCAATACAGTATATTGGCCTCATTCCATCACACCAACTGAGAGACAAAAACAAATACAGAAATTTCAAATAGAAGCTGATTATTTATCAAAGTGTGTTCACAGAAACATCGTCAAAGTTTATGACTGGTTTGCAGAAAATAATACAGCCTATATGGTGATGGAGTTTATTCCCGGCAACTCATTATATCAAATATTAAAAGATGAAGGAAAATTACCAGAAGACAGAGTTAAAAGGTACTTCATCCAAATAGCAGAAGCATTACAAGTAGTTCATGCCAATAATTTATTACACAGAGATATTAAACCAGATAACATTCTCATTGATCACCAAGATAGAGCAGTATTAATTGATTTTGGGACTACAAAAGAATTTATTGCCGGACAAACCCGTGACATGACTGTTATCCTCACACCCGGTTATGCGCCGCTAGAACAATATAGCTATAGCAGTCAGCGTTGGCCTGCAACAGATTTCTATGCTTTATGTGCATCAATGTATGAAATCTTAACTGGGCAATTACCAGTATCCGCAACAGACAGAGCCAGTTCAACTACACTCACACCACCTCGAAAATACTGCCCTAACTTGAGTCCGTTAATGGAAAAAGTGATTCTCACAGGAATGCAATTTAGGGTAGAAAACCGTTTTCAAACAGCCGACGAATTAATTGAGGCTTTAAATGGTAAATTTATTTCTCCCCAACATAAAAGAGCCAGGGAATTAGTCAAAAATGGTAAATTAGCAGAAGCAGTTACAGCATTAGAAACGTATTTACAGAGTGAACCAAATCATGGTGAAGCTGCCGTTGAATTGGCATTAGTGCAGATACATCTTGATGCAACCAAAGCAGAAATTGCTGCAAAGAAAGCAATACAACTACAACCAAATGATGGTAGAGGGTATGGAGTTTTAGGAATAGTCAATTGTCGAAAATCAAATTGGTCAGAAGCCGTTAGTAATTTGCAAAAAGCAGTTAACCTAGCTCCCGAAGAAGTCTGGATACAGGCTAATTTAGCATGGTCGCTGGGCAAGTCTGGTAATTGGGAACAGGCTGAGAAAGTTGTAAATAAAGCACTTGCATTAGATAATAATTGCCCATTTGCTTTAGGTTTACAAGCATGGATAGCTGTAAATAAACAGCAATGGAAACCAGCCATACGTGCAGCTACACAAGCAGTTTTTAAGTTAAAATCAACGCCATCTCAAGAATCTAAAAGATTACAACAATGGATATATCCATATCTGATTGTGGCGTTAGATAAAGCAGTTGTTACCAAACAAGCTAGCGATGTAGAAATCCGTGTACAAGAGTTGATTACTCAATTACCTGATCATGCTTTTGGTTGGGGTTTCCAAGGATGGAAAAAAGCTATACAAGGATTATGGCATGATGCTCTTACCTATTTTGAGCAAGCTAGTTGTAAATCACAATTATCTGAATGGGTGTTAATTAATTTAGGAATTACTCAAGAACATTTACAGAATATTCAAGAGGCTATTCAAGTTTATGAATACTATACTCAAAGATTTACTAACCATCCAGTTGTGTTATTCCGGTTAGGGACTTTATATGGAAAATTAGGGGAATGGACAAAAGCACGTTTTTATTTAGAAAGAGCAATTCAGCAAAATCCCAGTTATGCAGAGGCATATCATAACTTAGGTTGGGTATTACTTAACATTAGAGATAAAGACAATCAAGTAGAAAATTGCCGGGAATTAGTATCAACTTATCGCAAAGCGGTAGAACTCTACCAACAGCAGCAAAAATCTTTATTAGCAGGAGAAATATTACAAGCTTTCCAATTGATAGGGCTGAATATTTAGATTCCCAGAATATCAGGAATTACGCAACTTGTACAGCGCGATCGCTCATCCCTATGTTCTTAATTGTGTACATCTTGAACTGTCTTTAGTAGATTTGTTCGACACAGCCACTTTACACCCAACAGCCTATGACATTCTCATCTCTGTTTGCAGCTTGCGGTAAGTTCTACATTATAGAAAGTTCCTGGCTTGGGTTTAATTGAACGCAACTGCTGGATAAAAGCATTAAATTTTGTATTATTTATACCGTAACCAGCTTCAGCACAAGCAGATAAACCTCCTTCGATGGGAATAGGAGAACCAACCCTAGGACTATATACAATAAATGTATCGACGGTGCTAGTGGCGATCGCAAACCCGATAACCTGGCGAATCGTTCGCAAAGCCGCATTATCTAAAGAACCACCAATACTACCAATACTGATATTAACCGCACGACTTTCAGCAAAAGCCGGCGCACTAATCGACAATACCGCCCCGACAATGATGAAACAAGTGAACTTCTTCATTTTCCTCTTTCTCCAGAACGAATCGCACTTGCAGGTATTTCGGTGAATACCATATCAGGAAAAATTTAATTTTATTCTTGGGTTCAGTTAAGCACAACAGAAAGTTTCAGAGAGTTTATTGCTTTCTACCTATCAAAACTTGTAAGCCTTAACTCACAAGGCTTTTACTAACTAAGCGGGCGGCGGGAATCGAACCCGCATTAATAGCTTGGAAGGCTATAGTTTTACCACTAAACTACGCCCGCAAATTCATAACTATGTTACTGTAGCACAGTTTTATCAGAAATTCAAGTATCTAATTAGCATTTGCTGATTGTATTTCGATCCAGACATAACAATTGCTCAAATCTATGGGTCTACCATCCCGATTTTGTGCTGGGCTACAGGTTTCGTTTTTAAACAGTTCGCTGATCAGTTGTTCGTATAAGCCGGTTTGAGTTTGTAAGTTGGCTGGAATTTCTAAAACTACGGCTTGTTGCAAGTTACCATTTTGATCAACTACTAAACTAGCTAATAACCTTGCTGGCTCAAGTGTAGCATTGCTAGGGAGATAACTAGGGTCTATAGTTTTAGTACGGCTACCCTGGTATACAGCAAAAACATCAGGAAGGTCTTTGTCTCCGATTTTTCCCTGCTGTATAAGTTGGCGTATTTCAGTTTCCGCGATCGGAGCTACGGTTGCTATAGATGCGCCGACTGTGGAAGTAGGTGAATTTTCCGCCACAGAAGTATTCGGAGTTTCAGGATTAAATGAACTGTTATCCGTTGAATTACTAGCCGTTTCTTCATTGGGAGTAGATGGAGTATCTACACTAGAACTATTGTCAGTCTCTCCAGCAGCATCAGAATCATCAGTGGAATTACTAGCTGAAGTATCTGGATTAGAACTATTTGCGGTTTCTTCGTTGAAAGTGCGTGGTGTTTTCTCTTCTACTGCTTCTGACTCGGTGATTTGTTCTGGTGTAACAGATGGAATCTCTGATGGTAATAGCGTTCCCTTACCCAGTTCGATATCTTGACGACGATTCCAAGGAAGTTCACTTGATGGATTTGTCGGTGTTGGTGTTGGTGTAGGTTCTGGGGTAGGTGTAGCGGTGGTTTCTGGTTCTGGTGTTGGTGTAGGTTCTGGGGTGGGTGTGGCGGTGGTTTCTGGTTCTGGTGTTGGTGTTGGTGTAGGTTCTGGGGTGGGTGTGGCGATGATTTCTGCTGGGGGAGATGTTTCTTGAGCAAATATTTGTGTATTCGGTTGAGACGTATCGCTACTGTTGTCTGGCTCAACAGTATCACCAATATTTAAACTTTGCTCATCTTCAGTTGTAGATGTGGGTGGTGGTGCTGCTGGTGTAGTTGCTGGTGCTGGGGGTTTGGTGGTTGATGCTTGAGGCGAAATGTCTATTAACTCAATGGGAACAGTGGCTTGGCTTTGTTGTGGAAACCAAGGCGTAAACACATTAGACGATCGCATGAACCAAAATACCAGCAAATGTAGAGAAACTGAACCTATAGCTACAGCAATCCACAAACCAGGAGGATCATGATGTTGCCGTCGAACATCAGATAACATGGGAGTTTTATCCGCCACCGATGTTGTCATAAGTAATTCAAAATTTAAAATTTCAACTCAAAATAATTACTCATACCAGCATCCTGGCTTTTCGTATTATCGTTTTATTATCACTTCTGATGACACTGCAAAGGTCAAAACTGTTTCATCAATTCCCTTAAGTTGGAGTGGACTACCTTTAGTGATTTCTTCATCCTGTAAATAATCAGCGACAGCCGCAGAAACCAAAATAGTACCGGGAACAGCAGCAGCTTGTAATCTGGCTGCAATATTCACACTAGGGCCGATCGCAGTATAATCGGCTCGTTCAGCACTGCCAAACATTCCTACCACAGCCGTACCTTGGTGGATACCGCACCGGAATTGCACCCCATTACTGTTATCCGCATTAAATATACCTTGCTCTTGCCATCGCTGGTTTAACTGAGCTAAAGAACGCTGCATGGCTCTAGCTGTATTCACGGCTCGACGCACCTGTTCATTGGGTGTGAGTTCTTCTGGTGCGCCGTATAAAGCTAAAATAGCGTCTCCCATAAATTTATCTACGGTGCCGCCATTGTCAAATACGGCTTTTGTCATAGATTCTAAATATTCATTCAGCAATTCGGCGACTCGTCGGGATCTGAGGGTATTAGCTAATTGTGTAAAACCCACAATGTCACTAAATAAAACTGTAATTAAGCGTGGTTCTGGGCGCAAATCCAAGGTTAAAGCACCCTCAGCCGCTTTTGTCACCAATGCTGGCGGCAAAAATCGCTTGAGAACTGATTCTGTTAAGTAAGTGTTGAGTTCCAATACTCGCCTTTCGTTTTCCTTCAAGGCTAGAAGATTGCGAACCTCTGCTAGAAGTTCCCGATCATTAAATGGTTTAGCTAAATAAGCATCTGCTCCGTTTTCTGTACCTTCGATGCGGGTTTCTTCATCGACTTTAGCTGTGAGTAAGATGATTGGTGTACCTTTGAGATGTTCCTCATTGCGGATCATCTGCATCATCTCTAATCCTGTCACCATCGGCATCATCAAGTCAGTGACAATCAAGTTAGGGGTAATTGCTTGTGCTTTCCCAAACCCTTCATAACCGTTCCGCGCTGTCTGCACTTGATAGCCATGGCGACGCAGAATATCAGATACATAGTTTCGCAAATCTGGGTTGTCATCTACAACCAAAATTGTGTACTGGCTACAGTGGTTTGTAGAGTTTTCTGTTGCTTCTGCCTGAGTTACAGTAGGTATTAAATTAATCCTGTCTGTATGTTCTATGGTTGATTCTACGAGTTCTAAATCTGCCAATTCGACATGAGCGCGGTTGGTATGGAGTTCTACCAAAGTTTCTGATACTTGCTGTGGGGGTAAATGTGTCGTACCAACAGCCAGCGATAACTTAAAAGTGGTGCCTTGACGGTAGACGGATTCGACGGTGACTTTACCACCGTGTAGTTCTACTAATTCTTTGACTAAAGCTAAACCTAAACCACTGCCTTCGTAGGAGCGATTTTCTGAGCCTTCGGCTTGACGGAATCTATCGAATAAGTAAGGAATCTGCTCTTGAGCAATGCCAATGCCTGTATCTTGTACTTGTAAGATGCAATGGTTTTTTTCTGGGTGCAGTTTGACGCGGATTGTACCACTTTCAGGTGTAAATTTCATGGCGTTTGACAATAGGTTGTAAACCACTTTGTCAAATTTTTCCATGTCTAAATAAACTTTGGGGCATTCACTGAATTCTGTCACCAGGTTAAGTGCTTTTTTCTCACAGTAGGGACGAAATGACTCAACTATTTGACTGACAAATTCGACTAGATCACAGGGACGGAAACAGGGTTGCATTCTACCAGCGTCGAGGCGTTGCAGATCCAGTAGTTGGTTGACGAGTCTGAGGAGACGGCGAGAGTTACGCAGGGCGATCGCACTTTGCTGATAAGATAATCCTTCCCCTGTACTCACGGCTGATTCTAATGGCCCTTGAATTAAGGTGATGGGGGTGCGGAATTCATGGGAAATATTTTGAAAGAATTCGGTTTTTTGTTGATCTAGTTGTAATAGTCGCTCGGCTTGCTCGCGGGTTTTGTGGTATAAACGTGACTGCTGTACTGCGATCGCGGCTTGTGCGGCTACGGCTGTTGTTAACTCAATCTCAGATGCTAGCCACTTTCTCGTTTTACTACCTTCCCATAAGGTGATACTGCCGATACATTTGCCATCGGCGACTAAGGGAACAACCATGAGCGATCGCGCTGGGGTTTGCCAGGGTAAATCAAATCCTTGGATGTCTAAGCCTGAATGGCTGACATCAGCAATTACCACAGGCTTGCATGTCTGTAATATTTCTTGCAGAATCGGATTTTCCTGAATCGGTACTTGAGATGCCGGTAATGCTGTTAAGTCTTGATCTGTGATTACCGCGTGAGAATTATCTAAATTTTGAGAACTATCATACAAGCCCACACATTGGACATACTCATCTTCCTCTGTCCATAAAGACAAAACACAGCCATCAACTTGTAAAGCTTGTCCGAGTTGTTGAGTAATGGCTGCAAAGATATCTTGGGGATTGAGACTGGAACGAATCGCTGTGGTAATTGTATTAATTAAAGCTTCTCGTTTGGCTAACGCCCGGACTTGCTCGTAGGCGTAGGCTTGTGACAGGGCTAGGGCAGCTTGATCTGCTACCATCAACACTAATTGCACCTCATCTTGTTCCCAAACTCGCGTTTGGTGACATTGATGCAGTGCTAACACAGCCATCAATTTTTGTTGCCAAATCAGAGGTACTACTAAACTAGAGCAGATGTCAGCCGAGGCAAAAGCAGAGGCTCGTTTTTGGAGTTCGGCAGTATCCCCATGAATGCGCTGATCACCGACTACATCATAAATGATTTGCACCTCGCGGGTTTCCCAGACTGTATCACCCAGAAGTGTTTGCCCTGAGAAATCATTTAATTGCTTGTCTGCTTCCTGGTGGGAGATATACTCCTGTGTTTGTGCTTGAGCAGGTTTCTGGTAAATAAATTCTTCGTCTACCAATTGCTCATCTTGGAAGGGACGTAATAAACAAACATCCACCTCCAACATGTGACCAACTGTATCTACAATGGCTTGTAAAATTTGCCGATAGTCTAAAGCACTGCGAATTTTATTTGTGACTGTGTTCAGCAGCGACTCTTGACGCAGTGTACGGGTGAGTTCACGAGTCCGCGCTTTCAGGACGTTGTGAGTATCCAGGGCTTGACGAACTACGGCTTTCAGTTCTTCCGCTTCCCAAGGTTTGGTAACATATTTGAATACCTTACCCGCATTGATGGCATCTACTAAGTCTTCGACATCAGTGTAGCCTGTTAAGATAATCCGAATTATATCTGGGTATTGCGTCGCTGTCAGGCTTAAAAATTCCGTACCACTCATGATCGGCATTCGCTGATCAGAGATAATGACTGCAACCTCTCCCTCTTGCGCCAGCAAGTCTAAAGCCGCAGGGCCTGATGTTGCCCTCAGCACTTTATAGTCGCGATAGAAGGTGCGGTAAAGCAAGTCAAGGTTGTCGGGTTCATCATCAACAACCAAAATTTTCGGCTTACTGTTTACTTGGGATTTCATGCACCGCTTTCCTGCTGTAACGGCAGTGGGATAAAGGTTAATCTGATCAGATAGGAATGTTGCTGTGTGATTGGGAAACAGATTTGTTGCCACCCATAAGGCTATATGGCTACAAAACGGCTGAGTGGAGGAGCATTTATTGACAGTAATTTATAAAACCCTGGCTTGTCAGGACTGCTATTTGCCTGAGTGCAGTGCAATTGGTTTGATTTTTCGTCTTTCTCTGATTGATTTGATACTTACCAAATCTAGTTTCACCTCCGCCCATAATTGTTTAATCCCATCATGCAGCGATCGCCCCTAGTTCTCAATACTAGATGAGGCTGCATACTAAGTTTTCCCGTTGTTGCTGTTGTACTAACACTTTTCCGTAAATTTTCTTTATACAAGTCATGGTATACTCGGCCGTTTCATCAACATTAATTTTCAAGCTTGGTATATTGTTAGACCAATATCTTTTGCCTGGTTAACGCTCAAAAATATTATTCAGACCAATAATGTTAGCATCCGGCTGAATCAAAGCCAACACTAGGGATATTAAGGATAGATGTTTTTTTTTATTTTAATCCGTATAATTACTGACGAGATTCGGCGTGTATAGTCTGCTTTTCTGAAAACAGGCATTTTTTTAGATATTAGAGCCAGATATTTAGTTCTGTGGTCTGATTGTGTTTTATTGTGGTCATCAGGCGATCTTATAATGAAAAAATGAACATCATCTTCCAGCTTTGAGGCTGAGGCTTGTAACCTGTGCAGTTCTCAATCTTAGCTATCCTAAGTCAGCAATTGCCTCAGTTACTACGGTCTTCATGAGTTAAATTATTGAATCTAATTGTGATTCTCCCATAGTTTTTAGATTTATTTTAGGATAATTGAGCAGATTTTCCTTGAAAAATTTTAATCTTAAACTAACCTTGACAAACTGGTTTTCTGACCCATCCCACCATCAACAAGTCACAGCTGCTTCTGAGTCGAGTGGCTACCAACTCCAAGTTCGTACTGCTACAGCTGCTGATTTAACTGCTATTGCGGAAATTATTACCGAAAGCTTTCATTCCCATCATGGTTTGTGGGGGTGGGCTTTTCCTCTGCTACGTTTGGGTATTTACGAAGATATAAAATATCGTTTATCGTCTTCAGCACCTCATCACCTGTGTTTGGTTGCTATCAACACCACTGCCAATGGTACTCCACAATTAGTGGGTACTGTAGAAATAGGTGTGCGTTTCCATGATTCCTGGAAACAAATTGGCAAAAATTTTATCTATCTCTCGAATTTAGCAGTTCACCCCCAATACCGTCGGCATGGCATAGCCTCAAGATTACTTGTTAGCTGTGAACAAGTCTCGCAAAATTGGGGGTTCCATGACTTATATCTTCACGTTTTAGAAAATAATTATCAAGCACGGCAGCTATATTTCAAGCTGGGTTATCAGGTACACCAAGTCGAATCTAATTGGAATCTGTTTTGGCTGAAACAGTCTCGGCAGATTTTATTACATAAACATCTAACTCAAGATGGAATTTTTTAAAGTTTTTTAACAAACTGTAAATTCAGTTTGAGCGATCGCTATACTCAACCAGCTAACTGGGTCTTGTCAAGGAAAATTGGCAAGATAGAGATTATTTATGGAAACTATCAAAGCTACATAAAAATATGCCCCTTTATCCTCATCCGAGAAATTACTTATGCAGTTTTTAAGTCAAATTAAATATTATGTCTCATAGGGTGCGTCAGACTGGTTAAATGCTGTCAATAAACTGATTCTTGATGGCTGACATACCCTACTAATCTGCCAGTGGCGTAAGTCCTGTTTATCCTCATCCGAGAAATTACTTAAACAGTTTTTCTAGAAAAATCTACATATTATTTTAATAATTTAGCTAAATCAGATGGGTAATGCTGACAGTATGCAATATGTACAGCAGCTAGTAGCTTAATAAGAACATAGAGAATTCATAATCCAAAATATTCTTCTCCCTCCTGTCTAATGCCTCAAACCCTGTGAAGAATCTGCTTAATCCTACAGCAAATTGCTGCATATAGTTTTCTTCTACTTGATGAACTGACAACAACAGCTAGCACTGTCACCTCACCTGAATAGGCTTTAGAGTTGGGGAAATTTTCCTATTGTTGAGGGTTTGATCCTCAATTCTTGGCAAATAATTTTGATGCGACTTAAAAAAGTTTATGGAAAGATATTAGATTCATTTAGCCTTGATATGTAAAAAAGCTATAATATTATTTTGCTGAATAGTTTCAAACCATAACAGCTAACCTGGAAAGCTGACATCAGTAAATTTACTTTTAAAAGAAATTAACTCATAGTTAGTTAGCATTAACGAGATTCATCTTTATAGAAACTTTAATAAAATTTGAACCTAATTTGCAGACAAATCCAGTTAAATCACATAGAATGTGATTATTCGATGCTGCACTCACGGTTGCTGATTTGTCTCTTAGTTAAACTTTCCTAAAAATTATTGTTACTAAGAAAAGTCAAAAACTGCCGTGGGTGTCATAGCAATTGTGAACCTGAGATTAGCAAATCTACTAAAATTATTTCCAAATTTGAGCAAACATGGATAGCGAAAAACTCCGCCGCTATCAATTAACTATGGTATCTACTTATTTTTCTGACACAAATTGCGTTAACAGATTTGTCGTACCAGATGGGACTGAGCAATCTTATGGCTCGGACTTTTTGGCACTATTGCATAGTGGAAGAGTTTTTACGGTTAATAGTCGTAGGCGGAATGGTTTAATACTTTTCAAACGCTATCATGCAGAATTTGCTGGGCCTGGAGCATCAGTTGGTGGAGACTATGATTGTGATTGTGAATGGGTAATTCCTATAGGAAATCTGTCTTTACTCACACCTGAAACTTATGAAGAACGCCAAAAAGCTTACTTAATCAGGCGGCAATGGATTAGATTAATTAAACAAATTACAGAAAATCCCATTCCTCAGCAACGGGTACAGAAGATTTTGGATCAATTTGATCAATATTTTCCCCCAGAAATGCTGGCTAATATACCGGATGTTGCCTTTGCTTTGTTGGTGGGGGTGCTACCCCAAACGGTGGGGATAGTGCGCCGTTGGGGTAGCAATGTAGATAGTAGATGGTGAAATTCAGGCGTGAAAACAGGCAATAGGGAATAGGGTTTTGAGTCTAACTGGTAAGTGTTGTTAACTCTGCTTGTATGCGGTTGAGCGTGCGTAGATTTTCTTCAGGTGTACCAATAGTAATTCTTAATCCGCCGCTAATTTTTCGTACAAGAGTGCCTTGGCTTTTGAGTTGTTGATGCAGATTTGTTAAAGTATTGTCTGGTGAGTCAGAATCATTAGCTTTGAGACGCAGGAAAATAAAGTTAGCCGAACTTTCAGCAACTTGTAATCCTGGGTGCTGGGATAACGCTGTAATCAGTTTGCTGCGTTCCTTTAAGGTTTCGGGAATGGAATTGAGCAACAGTTGACGATTTTGTAAAGCTACTAATGCGGAGGCGATGGAGAAACTAGGTAGATTATAGGGTAGGCGGACTTTTTCTAAAATAGCGATCGCTTGAGGATGAGCTACACAATACCCAACCCGCATAGCGGCTAACCGAAACGCTTTAGAAAAGGTGCGTAGAATCACCCAATTGGGACGTTGTGCTAATTCACTAACTAAGGTGTTTTGACTAAATTCAAAGTAAGCTTCGTCAATGACTACCAAAATCTCTTGACTGAGACTGCTTAACCAAGTCAACTCATCAGAAGTTAAAGGGTTAGCTGTGGGGGAATTAGGATGCACAACGAACACCACCCGAATCGGAGGATTTTGAGTTTGTGCTATGGCAGACTGAGCCTCGGTTAAGTTAATTTCAAAATTATCGGGATTTCTGGAAACTGTAACTACCGGAATGCCTAAAGTTTGCGCCAAAATCCCATACATGGAAAAAGTGGGATTAGCTACCAAAATTGAGCCTTCCCCTTGTAAACAGGTAGCTATTAATATAGAACGAATCAGTTCATCAGAACCGTTACCGACAGAGATATTGTCAGCACTCACTAGGGATGAAACACCAGCCGACTCATTGACATATTCGGCGATCGCATTTTTTAATGACTCATGTCCACCATCGGGGTAACGATTGGTTTCGATGACTTGTTGATAAGTCCAAGCTAGCTTTTGTTTTAACTCTGATGGTAAATCATAGGGACTTTCATTAGTGTCTAGGCGATCTAACTGTGCTGGAACTGCTGCGGCTGTATCGCTGCTAGGGTGGGGTTTGTAAGCGTTGATTTGGGCTAAATCTGAACGTATATAAGGAAGCATAGGTTTAGTTATTAGTTATTAGTCATTAGTCATTAGTCATTAGCTTTTCTGGCTTGTTTCCTGGGAAAAGGTGAGGGTTTATTATTGTACCGCTTTCGGGTAACTGACAGAAATGGTGAATTGCTTGCCAAATTTCTTGGGTAACATTACTTAGGGCGTGATCACTGTCAAGTTCAATTAAATTTACCCAAGGACGCGATCGCTGAAAATCCCGACTGGCGATCATGGGGATGACTTCATCTTGTTTACCATGCAAGATTAAGGTGGGTATGGGACGTTGTAATAAGTCTTCTGAGTATTTAGTTGCATCGGTGACGAAATTGTAACTTAAAGGTAGCGATCGCCCGACTCCATAGTGGTAAACCATGTAATACTGTTGTTGTTGCCAACGTTGTACAGCTTCCTTTCCCAACTTAGGCAACCAATGAGACAAAAAACCAAAGGCTGGAGCTAATAAGATTAAGCGTTCTACTTGTTGATATTGCTGTCCTAAATGTGCCGCAGTCAACCCACCCAAGCTAGAACCAATCAGGGTGACTGGTGTAGAATCGTCAGGGAATGCTGCTGCTACCTGCTGAATTTGACGAGTAATTGTCAACTGGGAAAAGTCGCCAGCATTGAGATCGGGAATGGTGATTGGGATGTTAATTTTAGTAAAGCGATCGCTTATGTCTTGGGCTTTAGCAGACTTAGGACTAGAAGCAAAGCCATGCAGGTAAATGTAATGTATAGGCATTGTGTGATGATTTATATAGATAAAAATATTACGGCTAGGCTAGAAATATAACTCTTTTTCCCAGTCCCCAATCCCCAATCCCCAATCCTTGTAATGGTTCGTACTCCTAGATTAACTTTTGATCGCGGCACATTAATTTTACATCCACCACCACGCGGTAAGGCTTGGATGGATTACGCTACATGGGATGATCGAGTAGAAAAATTCCGGATTCCGGCGATGAGATACCGGGCTGTAGTGGAAGCTTTACAAGCGGAAGATGTGGATTTTGTTGATGAGGCGAAGGAATTTTTCCCGGTTGATTTGGTGGCGAGTTTGGAAATGCAACCCTACGCGCATCAAACTGAGGCGTTAGCCGCTTGGAAGCTGGCGGGAAGACAAGGGGTGGTAGTGTTACCAACGGCGGCGGGTAAGACTTATTTGGCGCAGATGGCGATGCAAGCAACACCACGCACGACTTTAATTGTGGTGCCGACGTTGGATTTAATGCACCAGTGGTACGCTCATTTAGTCTCGGCGTTTCCTGATGCGGAGGTGGGTTTGCTGGGGGGTGGTTCGCGGGATAAGTCGCCGATTTTGGTGGCAACTTATGATAGTGCGGCGATTCACGCTGAGACTTTGGGGAATAAGTATGCTTTAATTATTTTTGATGAGTGTCATCATTTGCCGACGGATTTTAACCGGGTGATTGCGGAATATGCGATCGCACCCTATCGTTTAGGATTATCAGCGACTCCAGAACGCACAGATGGCAAACACGCAGATTTAAATATTCTTATCGGTGCAGAAGTTTATCGTAAACGTGCTGAAGATTTGGCGGGTAAGGCTTTAGCTGAACATGAAATCGTGCAAATCAAGGTGAAGTTGTCACCTCATGAACGCGAAAAATACAACGAGTTAATTCAAATTCGCAATGATTTTTTACGCCAATCAAAGATTTCTTTGGGAAGTATCCAAGGTTGGCAGATGTTTGTACAAATGAGTGCGCGATCGCAATTTGGACGCAGAGCCATGTTAGCACACCGTCAAGCCAAGGAAATTGCTCTTGGTACTGATGGTAAATTGCGAATTTTAGCTAGTTTACTCGCCAAACATTACCCAGAACGCATATTAATATTTACTGCCGATAATACCACAGTTTATAAAATTTCTCAAGACTTATTAATCCCCGCAATCACCCATCAAACACCAGTCAAAGAACGCCACGAAATATTAACTAAATTTCGGGCAGGTGAATATAATACTTTAGTTGCTTCCCACGTCTTGAATGAAGGTGTAGATGTTCCTGCGGCTTCTATCGCTATCATTTTATCTGGGACTGGTTCTACAAGAGAATATATTCAACGTTTGGGGAGAGTTTTAAGGAAGGGAAATATTCAAGATAAACAAGCGATTCTTTACGAAGTGATAGCAGAAGACACCAGCGAAGAAAACACTTCTGCACGACGACGGGGAGAAGATAAAAAACCGAATTTAAAAGTGGTTTATGGTAGCGGACAAGGAAAAGTTGCCAAAGCTGCCGAACAATTAGAAATTAATTATCAAGTCGATAAGTCATCAGATAAAAATAATCAGGGAAATGTTACCTACAGAACTACTAAGTCATCGCCAAAACGGAGAAGAAATAATTCCCAAAAGACTGAAGATTGATGATAAGAATTTAGAGTTAGTCAATGAGTTAATTAATTGTTTTCAGTCAACACTAGGGAAAACTCAGGGTGAACTTGAGCGTCAACTTTTAGATTTAGAAGGTGATGCGACAGATTATCGAGTCAAACGGGGTTTAGCTTACATTATTAAAAGTAATTTCTGTACATTTGAAGTTGTTAGTCCCCTAGAACCGCCAATGTTAAGAGAAAGAGTGTTTGCGCTAGCTGCAAAATCTGCACCTAGTCGGGAATCTACTCAAATCACATTGGTAAAACTTGCGGATGAATTAACGCAGGAATTAGAAAGAGAAGTTTTACCTGAACAAGTGCGTGATGGACTTTATGCTGACTTAGCTGAAAATAAAATATTAACTAATTTTGACACGCCTACAGGGGTAGATATAATTAATAGATATAACTTGTCGCAAGTGCAGGGAATATTTTATAAAGCCAGTCAATTAGTTTTAAATGCTCATCGCAATGTTCCGGGGGAATATAAGCTGTTATTTCGCTATTTAAAGTTATTTCAATTAATGGCTTATATTGAAGGTGACGCTGATCACGGCTTTACAATTACCGTCGATGGGCCGACGAGTTTGTTTAATCCTAGCACACGTTATGGGCTGGCGATCGCCAAACTCATACCCGCCTTACTTCATGTTACCAAATGGAGTCTTGCCGCCACATTACAAACTCGTGATGTCTATACAAATACTTGGAAAACTGGCAGATTTACCCTGAATTCTGAATGTGGTTTAGTATCGCACTATTCCAAAGGAAAACCTTACGATAGTATGTTAGAAGCATCCTTCGCTGATAAATGGGATGCCTTAAAAACAGAATGGATTTTAGAGAGAGAAGTAGATTTAATTCCCATTCCAGGGAGTGTGATGATACCCGATTTTCGGTTAGTGCATCCTGATGGACGCGAATTTTTATTAGAAATAGTCGGTTATTGGCGACCAGAATATTTACAAAAGAAATTTTCTCAGGTGCGACGTTCTGGTTGTGATAATTTAATTTTGGCGATTTCGGAAAGATTGAATTTAGAAAAAGCCGGAGTTAAGTTAGATAATGTCCCCGCGAGAATCGTTTGGTTTAAAGATAAATTATTACCAAAGTCTGTGTTAGCAGTGATAGATTGAACTAGGATAAATGACATGAAAAGTATAGAAACAATCGCCACAGTGTCAAAAGATGGTAAGATGACGGCGCAATTACCAATAGATATTGCTGAGGGTGAACATCAGGTAGTAATTGTCATTGATGAACAGTCTTTAACTGAGACAGCAGAGAATAAACCAAAGCGTCCACCTCTCAAATTTTCCGCTTATCCTGTAGGATTAGTCTCAGAAAACCTGACTTTCCGTAGAGAAGACCTTTATGGAAACGATTAATAACACTGTTTTCATTGATACGAATATTTTGGTTTATGCAAATTTAGCCTTATCGCCATTTCATCTACAAGCAACAGAACGACTTCAATCACTTGCAGAACAAGGTATTGAATTATGTATTAGTCGCCAAACTTTGAGAGAATATTTAGCGGCGATGACAAGACAAAGCGACTTAACCGGGAGAATTCCTATTGAGTCCTTAGTGGCAGATGTCAGGTATTTTGCTAATTATTTTCGCTTAGTTGAAGATAGCTTAGTGGTGACAGAAAGGTTACTGACACTCATGGAGGAAATTTCCATTGGTGGTAAGCAAGTTCATGATGCTAATATTGTCGCCACGATGTTAGTTTATGGTATTCCTCAGTTACTCACTCACAATACAGGTGATTTTGCCAGATTTTCTGAGTTAATTACTGTTTTGCCGTTGCAAGCATCTAACGATTTGATTTGACCTTAGAGGATGTTAGGCAAGTATTATTGCTAACATTAAAATTTAAAAAACCTAACCCCCCTAGCCCCCCTTCCCTACAAGGGAATGGGGGAATTTGTAGAGACGTTGCATGCAACGTCTCTACATTTCCAGGGGAGAGGTTTGGAGAGGGGTTTCACGTATACTGTGAAGCTTGACACACATCTTGCACCTGTTCCTTGATGATAATTTTTGTAGGGTGGGCATTGCTTGCAACTTGCTCAAACCCTTAGTTTTAGGTTGTTGGCAGTGCATCGCCTTACGCTTGTTGAGAATGGTGCAAGATATGACTTGACAAACATTCTCTTAGGCTTAGTTTACTCGCTTTCTGTTTCTTCCACTTCCAGCAACTCCCAAATGAGGATAGCTAAAAGTAATTAACCAGACTTGATATGAGAAGGCAATGAATTTTATTTGTTAAGAGAAGGTGGCAATCATTCCATCGCGTAGCGTCTCATAAAGAAGAGATAGCTTCACTTATATTCTAGAATAATCAGCGTCGCCTGTCTAACTGTAGGGGTGCGATCGCTCAACTATCTGTTTGTCCCTCTTACACAGTAAGTATATACTTAAAAAAATTTTAGCGATATTTAAATTTATCTGGATTTATCTTAAAATTTAAGAAAACCTTAAGTAATTCCTTTATCTATCTCAGGGCTGTGTAAATGGAATATAGGGTTTGTGAAAGATGGAAAAATAGCAGTAAATCTCCAGATGAGATAGTGAAATGAACAATTTACGCCTTTACCCAAGAGTTTCAAAATCCTTCATTCCCCATAATCAGCAAAGTCAATTTGATATCTTACTAGAATGGTGCAGAATAGTTTATGGTTGCCTGGAAGGTGGACAGATTGAGGATGCCAAATTTTTTTTAGAACAGGCAATTATCGAGGCTGACAAGCCCAAACAAGATTAATATCAAGTTAGGGAAAATATCTATATGCCCATAGCTAGAGGTTTGATAACGCTTTTTCTCAACAATCTACTTCTACCGATAGAGAGCAAAAGCGTAGATGTCAACTACAAATATATCAGGACTTACGCAACTAGCATATTATTAGGGTGCGTCAGATATAAACAATACGTTTATTGACAGTATTTAAACAGTCTGACGTACCCTACAAGACATCTGTAATGTGACAGTTGCGTAAATCCTATATATCAGGTAAAAACGGTGATAAAAACAGCTAGTTAGCATATAGTGAAGCCTCGGTTTGGGAAAAGCCGGGGTTTTTAATTATGGAGACAGGAGGCAGAAGGTGAGTGTTTTACCATTAAACAAGAGTTATCTGTTCACTCATGCGCTGTTCTAACAAATCCAACAACCCATCAACATCTTTCCCAATTTGCTCAAAACAAACTGATGGCGGCGGTTCTGGTGCAAACTGAATTAACTTAATTTCGCCCTTACCAATACCAATTATTAAAACTTCTACTTCCGGCTGATGATGTTTAATAATTCCTAAAATTTCTTGCAACCGATTTTCCACATTATTATTTAATTTTTCTATCGCCTCTTGAGGACAATAAACAAAATGTGGTGTAGGCTGTAAATCAATGCCGATAGTGCCTTGACTATCTCCATTTGCTAACCACAACCCCCAAGCCAGCGCAGCCAATTCTTGGTGATTTTCCTTAACAAATCTATCCAACTGACCACGCCACTTATTATCCCCTGATTCCGGTTGAGTATTACTAAAAATCATAAATAGTTATTAGTTATTAGTCATTAGTCATTAGTCATTAGTTATTAGTCATTAGTCATTAGTCATTAGTTTTTCTCCCCCTGTTCCCTCATCTCTGTGCGCCTCTGTTGCCTCGTGCGCGAAACTCATCTTAACCCACTCTGCACCCGCCAGAGACTAGCATAAACCCCACCTTGCTCTAACAACTCCTCATGAGTTCCTGACTCAATTAATTGTCCATGTTCCATGACATAAATACAATCGGCATTGCGAATTGTAGACAACCGATGAGCGATCGCAATTGTCGTCCTATCTACTGTAATCCGTTCGAGCGATCGCTGAATAGCTGCCTCAGTTTCATTATCCACCGCCGAGGTCGCTTCATCTAAAATCAAAATCGGCGGATTTTTCAACACCGCCCGTGCAATAGCAATTCTTTGTCTTTGCCCCCCAGACAACTTTTGTCCTCTTTCCCCCACAATAGTTTCATAACCTTGGGGTAAGCGGCTAATAAATTCGTGCGCTTCTGCTATCTTGGCGGCGTTAATAATCTCCTCCTCCGTAGCGTCAAAACTACCATAGGCGATATTTTCCGCCACCGTGCCATGAAATAAAAACACATCTTGGCTGACTAAACCAATACTGCGGCGTAAATCTTGTAACTTTAAATCTTGTAAATCAATGCCATCCAGAATAATTTTACCAGCATGGACTTCATACAAGCGCAGTAATAGCTTGACTAAAGTGCTTTTACCCGAACCAGTAGAACCGACGATAGCGATAGTATTCCCGGCAGGAATTTTTAAAGATAGATGTTTCATCACGGGTAATCTATCTCTGTAGGCAAAAGTCACATTTTTAAACTCTACTTCCCCCCTTACCGCATCTATCGGCAGAGAGATATTTCCTGAGTGAGTTGTAATCGGAGTATCTAACAAGTCCATCACTCGATGAGTAGAAGCCATTGCCCGTTGATACAGGTCAAAAGTTTCGCCTAATCTAGTTAAAGGCCAGAGTAGTAACTGTACCAAAAATACCAAAGAACTATAAGCACCAACAGCCATTCTCCCGGCGACAGTTTCCAAGCCACCAAAGACCAATAATGACGTAAACCCTGCTAGAATAAGCATCCGAATCAGGGGAATAAAAGCCGCAGACAGAGCGATCGCATTCGTGTTACTTTGACGATAAGCTAAACTGTCTTGCTCTAACCGCTTGACTTCGTACTCTTCGGCGGTGAAACTTTTAATCGTGGTAATTCCACTGAGATTATTAGATAACCGTCCATTGAGTAAACCCACCTTTTCCCGCACATCGGCGTAACGCGGTGCTAACAACTTTTGAAAAGCCACCGAACCCAAAAGAATAAATGGCATCGGCAAGATAGCCATCCAAGCTACACTAGGAGCCAAAACCAAGAATGCACCGCCAATGACTACAATAGTTGTGATCACTTGGATAATATCATTAGCTCCCACATCCAAAAAACGCTCAAGTTGATTAACATCATCACTGAGGATCGACATTAAACCCCCTGTGCTACGTTCTTCAAAATAAGCTAACTCCAACTCCTGTAGGTGTTTGTATGCGTCCAAACGTAGGTTATGCTGTATATTCTGTGCCAAGTTACGCCAGAATAACTTATAACGATACTCAAAAAATGACTCAAGTATCCAAGTGATGACTGTGAGCAGGGAAACAATTAAAAATTGCCCAAATATATCTTTCACTCCTAACTGAGCAATGATAGAATCCTGCTGCTTAACTACCACATCTACAGCAATGCCAATTAAAGCTGGCGGAGCCAAGTCAAAAATTTTATTCAAAATTGAGCAACCAGTCGCCAACCAAATTTGTTGACGATACTGATATCCATAATCAAACAGGCGCAGCAGAGGATGTGCGGAACGTCTACGCCTTTTTAATACCCGATGAGATTTAGATGCTATAGCCACAGCCGTTGACCGTTGCGAGAATCTGATATTACCACGAGAGGGAGGAGCATCTCACTTTTCTAATTTTGATTGTGCATCAGTTATCAGACAACCAGTTACCATCATACAGGGACTGCCTCACCATGCCAAAGGAGACAAAAAATTGAAAAATCAACAACTAGGCAATTTACCAACCACAATTATCGGCATTTTGTTAGCTATAATTGTGATAATTTTGCTCAATTCTTTTATCATTATCAACCCAGGACAAGCAGGAGTCATTAGCATTTTAGGAAAAGCCAGAGATGGAGCTTTAATCGAGGGGATTCACTTGAAGCCGCCGTTTATTTCTGTAATAGATGTGTATGATTTAACGGTGCAGAAATTTGAAGTCCCTGCCGAGAGTTCCACGAAAGACTTGCAGAATTTAACCGCTAGGTTTGCGATTAACTTTAGACTTGATCCCAGCCAGGTAGTTGAAGTGAGAAGAAAGCAGGGAACTTTAGAAAATATTGTCTCTAAAATCATTGCTCCCCAAACCCAGGAAGCATTCAAAATTGCTGCCGCCAAACGCACAGTAGAAGAAGCAATAACTAAACGCAGTGAACTTAAAGAAGACTTTGACAATGCCTTAGGCGATCGCCTGGATAAATATGGAATAATTGTCTTAGATACCAGCGTAATTGATTTGACCTTTTCCCCTGAATTTGCTAGAGCCGTCGAAGAAAAACAAATTGCCGAACAACGCGCCCAAAGAGCCGTCTATGTAGCACGAGAAGCAGAACAAGAAGCCCAAGCAGAAATTAATCGCGCCAAAGGTAAAGCCGAAGCGCAAAGACTCCTCGCCGAAACCCTCAAAGCCCAAGGTGGACAATTAGTTCTCCAAAAAGAAGCCATAGAAGCTTGGAAAACAGGCGGCGCACAAATGCCACGAGTATTAGTCATGGGTAGCGAATCTTCCAATAATGTTCCCTTCATCTTCAATCTCGGAAATACCCAAAACTGACTATAATTTCCCTAATCACACACAACTCTCTACCTCGTACACACAAACACACCTAAAAACACAATGAAAAAAAGTATGCCCATGCCCAACCACCCTAACATTACCACTACAGAAGCCAGAAAAATTCTCAATAAATTCAACTGCTTAGATATCGCCCCAATTCTCAAACCATCAGAAATAGAATTAGTGCGTCAGTCATTGATTTTACTCACCAAACTATCTCATTATCAAATCCTCGGCATTTGCGCCGATACAGCCGAAGAAGCATTACTAGCCATGAGAACCTACACCCATGCTTTTGGTTATGAAGTACCAACAGACTTACCCGTAGTCGAAGGGCCAGTTTACATCAAATTAAATGGCAAAAATGGCTTATGTTATCTCGACTCTTATGCAGGACATCATCGGGGCGTATTAGTATCTTTTCAGTCTTATGACGAAGGAGGGATAAACGAAATGTATGGGCATCTACCCCTGGATTTATTTGTGGAGAATTAAGAAAAACAATGAGGTGCGTTAAAATAGATAAATGCACCTCATCTTAACTCATACAAAATGCTGGGTAAATCCCCAACACTGAACATAAACCTCTGCTTTGCGCCTGGAGTGCCTACCGAAATTTGCTAAAACCTCCGCACCGCAACTTTTCTGTTGCGTGAACTGCTGCTTAATCTCTGTTCACGCCGCCATCTTTTGAGAAAAAACACTAAGTCAATCAGCAGTAAATTAAACTGACTCTTTTAAAATTATATGAGCATCATCACCTTACAATCAGTTAAAAAAGACTTTGGAATCAAAGAAATTTTAAAAGATGCTAGCTTTAGTTTAGATGCGACTGACAAAGTGGGCTTAATTGGTACAAATGGCTCTGGTAAATCAACCTTATTAAAAATGATTGCTGGACTAGAACCAGTTGATAGCGGTCAAATTATCAGCAACTCTGGTGCTAAAATCATTTACTTACCCCAACAACCAGACTTAGACGAAAACCGCACAGTATTAGAGCAAATTTTTGCTGACAGTGGCGAAAAAATGGCTCTGGTGCGGGAGTATGAAGAAATTTCTGATAAACTAGCACATTATCCCGAAGATAACCAGTTGATGTCACGCTTGGCTGTGGTGATGCAGCGCATGGACGCAATTGGCGCATGGGAATTAGAAACTAACGCCAAAATTATCCTCAGCCAATTAGGAATTGCTGATTTTGATGCGCCCATAGGCACATTATCAGGAGGTTATCGTAAACGCATTGCCTTAGCAACCGCTTTACTCACCGAACCTGATGTCTTACTCATGGATGAGCCAACCAACCATCTCGATGCTTTATCTGTAGAATGGTTGCAAAGTTACCTCAATCGCTATCGTGGTGCATTATTATTAATCACTCACGATCGCTACTTTTTAGATCAAGTCACCAATCGCATCATTGAAATTGATCGGGGCGATATTTACACCTACTCAGGCAATTATTCCTACTATCTAGAAAAGAAAGCCTTAGCCGAAGAATCAGCAATTAGCAGCCAACGCAAACATCAGGGTGTATTACGTAGAGAATTAGAATGGTTGAAACGGGGGCCAAAAGCCAGAAGTACCAAACAAAAAGCCCGGATTCAACGCATTCAAGCCATGCGGGAAACAGAATTTAAACAAACTCAAGGTAAAGTAGATATTTCTACCGTGAGTCGTCGCATAGGCAAAAAAGTTATTGAGTTAAATAATATTGGTAAATCCTATAATGGACGTACCCTAATTCATGATTTTAGCTATGAATTTAGTCCCGAAGACCGAGTAGGAATCATCGGCGGTAATGGTGCTGGTAAATCCACATTAATGAATATGATCACTGGCAGAGTAGAGCCAGATGCAGGTAGTGTAGAAATCGGTTCTACCATTCACATCGGCTATTTTGATCAACATTCCGAAGAATTACTCACCGCCTTAAATGAAAATCAGCGCGTGATTGACTACATTAAAGAAGAAGGGGAATTTGTCAAAATCGCCGATGGTAATCAAATTACCGCCTCCCAAATGTTAGAAAGATTTCTCTTTCCCGGAAATCAACAGTACGCCCCCATACATAAACTCTCTGGTGGTGAGAAACGGCGGTTATTTCTGCTGCGAATCCTCATGAGTGCGCCGAATGTGTTAATTTTAGACGAACCAACCAATGATTTGGATGTGCAGACGTTGGCAGTATTAGAAGACTACCTAGAAGATTTTAGTGGTTGTGTGATTGTAGTGTCTCACGATCGCTACTTCTTAGACCGCACAGTAGATACAATATTTGCTTTAGAAGCTGGTGGCAACCTGCGACAATACCCAGGTAATTACTCAGTGTATCTCGACTACAAGAAAGCGGAAGAAGCACAAGCATCAGGGAGCAACACTAAAGAAAAGACAAAAAATTCTCAAGAATTAAAAGTTACAGCGCAAACTAAAAATGTAGAACCTAAAAAACGCCGTAGGTTGTCTAACTGGGAAACGCGGGAATTTGAGCAGCTAGAAGGCAAAATCGCGCAACTAGAAGCCGAAAAAGCCGCCGCCGAAACAGCACTAGCTAACGTCGCTCCCGGTAATTATACCCAAGTGCAGCAACTCTACGACCAAGTGCAAACGCTCACACAAGCAATTGATGCGGCGACTGAGCGATGGTTAGAATTAGCTGAAATAGATTCTTCAGGGAATGGGTGAGAGTAGTATGATCGCTCTAATGCAAAATTTAGGACTAATCTCGGCATGGAGTGATGCCCAGTCTGATACAACTTGCCCAGTCTATCGGGATGGGAGTATCGAGCGTACAGATGAGGGGAAATCGAGCATCATACCGCCAATAGGTGGCGAAATCAGTCATCAATACCGAAAATTTACCCGTCAACTACTAGGTGGAAGCAGACAAAATAATCATGTTGTAGCATCTTCTGGCGATGCTTCTGAGTTAGGATGTAAAGCTTGGGATAATTCAACTCCAACACCAAGCCGGAAACTGCCCCATTTATGTCTTAATTATTTCTGGGAGTTATCACAACAAGCCGATTCTTTAAAAATTCTGCGACTTAATTTACCAAAAGTTTGCTTTAGTCACTAAAGTCAGATGTTACTCTTTGACTGAGTGGAAGATTTGACTGGGTTTTCAGGTTATTGCTGTTCATCGGGCTATTGATAACTTTAGCCGTGCATCCGATAGTTAGATAGAGTGCCAACAAATGATCATGATCAATCCTCATACTCAAGACATCCGCTCTCATGCCATTCATTTTTTAGAACAGAATCCATCACAGCGTCTAAAAATTCTCCAAGAATTAGGGATAGCTCGTTATCAGTTCTTAAGCAAAATCCGTCTCAATGACGCTAATATTAACTGTGTGATGCGATTCCTAGATGATCCCAGTCAAATGAAATTTCCCAATTTGTCGGGAGCAGATTTGTCTAACTTAGTGTTAGATGACGTGAAACTTATTCGGGGTAATTTATCAGGAGCTAACTTGCAAGGCAGTAGTTTATTAAATGCTGACTTGATTTTTGTTAACTTCACAAATGCTGACTTGAGAAAAGCCGATTTAAGAGGCGCAACTCTCAATGAGACTATTTGGTTAGATGCCTTAGTAGAAGATTGTCAGCTTGGTTTAGGTAATGGCTTAACTAAGCAGCAACGTAAAGATTTACAACTACGGGGCGCAAGGCTTAACTATTTGGCAGATGATAATTAAAACCTCAAAATTATCAGACTGCTGAATTAAAATCTGCTGGGACAAGTGATGAATAATGCAATTAAATTGCCCCAAAAACTGATGTTGCTGGGTTCGGGAGAACTCGGCAAAGAATTCGTTATTGCTGCACAACGCCTGGGTAACTTTGTCATAGCTGTAGACCGTTACGCGAATGCTCCAGCTATGCAAGTTGCCGATTGTTGTGAAGTGATATCAATGCTGAGTGCGGAAGATTTAGAAGCGGTAGTCACGAAGCATAAACCTGATTTTATCATACCCGAAATAGAGGCAATTAGAACCGAAAAACTGCTGGAATTTGAACAAAGAGGAATAACAGTAATTCCCACAGCAGCAGCGACTAATTACACGATGAATCGGGACAGAATTAGGGAACTAGCACATCAAGAATTGGGGATTAGAACTGCTAAATATGGCTATGCAGTGACGCTAGAAGAATTAATTGCAGTGGCGGATAAGATTGGGTTTCCAAATGTGGTGAAACCCGTGATGTCTTCCTCTGGGAAAGGGCAATCTGTAGTGCTATCGAGAGAGGAAGTAGAAAAGGCTTGGAATTATGCGATCGCTAATTCTAGAGGCGACAGTCAAAAGGTAATAATTGAAGAATTTATTAACTTTGAAATCGAAATTACTCTTTTGACAATTAAACAATGGAACGCCCCGACAATTTTCTGTCCTCCGATTGGACACCGCCAAGAAAGAGGCGATTATCAAGAATCTTGGCAACCCGCAGAAATTTCCGACAATAAAATAATACAAGCCCAAGAAATCGCCAAAAAAGTCACCGATGCGTTAGGGGGAGCCGGGATTTTTGGAGTAGAGTTTTTCATTACCAAAGATGAGGTAATTTTCTCCGAATTATCTCCCCGTCCCCACGACACAGGAATGGTGACATTAATCTCCCAAAACCTCAACGAATTTGAGTTACATTTGCGAGCAATTTTAGGCTTACCCATCCCCCATATAGAACAGTTAGGAGCTTCAGCCAGTGCAGTCATTTTAGCCTCAGAAAAATCAGACTCGATGAGCTTTACAGGTGTAGCTGAAGCCTTATCCGAGAAAGACGTAGATATTAGATTGTTTGGGAAACCAACCGCCCATCCCTATCGCCGCATGGGAGTAGCCTTAGCCAAAGCTGATAATGTGCAGCAAGCCAGAGAAAAGGCGACAAGCGCAGCTAAGAAAGTGCAAATTGTCAGGGAGTAGGGAATAGGGAGCAGGGGAGCAGGGGAGTAGGGGGAGAAAAACTAATGACCAATGACCAATGACTAATCACTAATGACTAATGACTAATGACTTTAAATTTTGAATTTTAATCATGGCATGGTTAATAATTTTGTCACGGTAGCTACTTATAGCAACTATGTTGATGCCAACTTAGCAAAACAGCTATTAGAATCAGCAGGCATTAAATGCTACTTAGCGAATGAATCTACTCTCAACACAGCATGGCATCTCACGGTAGCTGTTGGCTGGCTGCAATTACAAGTTAATCAAGCAGATTTAGAACAAGCCAAAGAGGTTTTAGTCTCATCTCAAATGGCAGCAGCAGCAACAGCAGACGACTTGCTTGATGATGAAGCAGCTGATGATGATTTTGAAAAAATATCTTGGGCAGACGCAACAGCCGATAGAGCATTCATCACAGGTGTAATTGGGTTAATTTTACTCTTGCTGCCCATCCAATTTTATTCTTTATGGCTTTTGCTTCGTTTATTTGTTTCTCGCCGCCCCATCAGTCCAAATAGACGAATCAAAGTTATGATTGCTTTGCTACTCGATTTACTAAATCTTTATATACTTTGGCATATCTTATTTTAGATAGGCATTATTTGGCCTCTACTGTATGATGAAAAAGAAAAATCTACTGTCAACCACAGGAGGCATTGACTTAGACGGGATCTGCAAAACTTTAATCTTGCCCAAGTACACAATAGCCTAGCCATGCGCTGCTGTGGCTGCCTAACGGATACAATCTATCAGGGAAGATTTCCTGCTTTCGCATTCACCCGACAATCACACCATTACCTATATTTTCACCCAGAAATCAGGACTCAGGACTTAAAACTCTTTATGGTAGCAGGCAAAATTTTGCAGGAGGGAAAATACACCCTCATCCAAGAAATTGGACGCGGTGGCTTTGGCATTACCTTTAAAGCGATTCATCACTATTTACAACAGGAAGTAGTGATGAAAACCATTAACGAAAAATTGCAACAACATCCTGATTTTGAGAAATTCGAGCGTCAATTTCAAGATGAAGCCAGAAGGTTAGCTACTTGTGTTCATCCTAATATTGTCCGAGTCAGTGACTTTTTTGTGGAAGATGGGCTTCCTTATATGGTAATGGAATATATTCCGGGGGAAACCTTGGGCGAAGCGTTTGTTTTACCAGGGATACCTTTACCAGAAGAAACCGCTATTCATTACATTCGGCAAATTGGGGCAGCATTGCAAGTCATTCACAGCAATGGTTTGCTGCACCGAGATGTGAAACCAGATAATATTATTCTCCGTCAAGGTACTCAAGAAGTCGTACTGATAGATTTTGGTATTGCCCGTGAATTTAATAGCGGTGAAAGACAAACTCACACAGGCTTAGTCTCTGAGGGTTATGCCCCCATTGAACAGTATTTAAAGCAAGCACTGCGTACACCCGCCACAGATGTTTATGGTTTAGCAGCCACCTTGTACGCGCTGTTAACGGGACAAGTTCCCATACCAGCATTATTGCGCGATCGCGAACAAATGCCAGCCCCCCGTGAACTGCAACCCCATCTCACCGCCGCAGTCAATCAAGCAGTTATGCGCGGTATGGCTGTAGAGCCTCGCTTTCGTCCCGCTACCGTGGCTGAATGGCTACAATTGCTACCAGGTAGTGGGATGAACGTTCCCCCGCAAATCATCCCCACTCAAGCAGTCCCCACCATCGATTTATCTGTTTACCAGCAAGAAAATTTACCTCCTGTCAAGAAGCCTACTCCCATTCAAAAACCATCACCATTGAAAAACCCCACATTGATGGTTCAGAAGTTGGCTGCTTCTAAGGTAGTTTTAGGTATTGGTGTAGCTCTTGTTGCTGCTACAGCAGGTTTTAGCATCACTAACATATTTTCTGGTGGTAGTCAACAACCAGAGTCACCCTCAAAGCCTTTGTTTGAAGAGCGTCCAATCGAGACGAATCCCACTAATAATACTACTATCTCATCTCCCCAAGAGCCAGAAAATAACACACAAAGGTCTTCCTCTGCCAGTTCCAGGGATACTACACCCGTCTCCACATTTAGACGACGCAAACGCCGCACTGAACCACAACCTGAGCCTACCACTACTAACAGCAGTTCCCCAGAACAATCACCACCCCCAACTTCTACAGAATCATCACGTTCCAATTCTCAACCACCCCAAGCCACCCCTAGCACTTCTACCACGCCATCGCTAGTAGACAAGCTGCGAGATATTCGCTCAACTCGCAAGGCGAACCCGGCAAATTCCCCAGACACCACTCCAGTCTCTCCACCCTCTGCCAATCAAAATTCTACTTCACGCCCAGTTGAGAAACCTGCCAATTCTGTAGTTATTCCCGTCTTACCACCTACAGAGCCAAAAAATACTGATTCTTCTTCTATAGTCGTGCCAACCTTGGAAGGAAAGCAAAATTCCTCTGCTAATAGCCAGCCCGCAAAAGAACCATTACCAAAAACAGAAGCCGGAGTGGGGAATGGAGAGTAGGAAGTAGGGAGTTATGTCTAGTTGACAATTTAATGACAACTCACCCTATCGGCTGAAAACCTGTGAATTTGTGAGGACTTACGCCAGTGAGATCATCAAACTTTCTCGTAGGGTGCGTCAGAGCAGATTATTCTGTAACAATTAACAGATTTTTGACATCTGACGCACCCTACTAATGTGCCAGTTGCGTCAGTTCTGTTTGTACCTCATGCTCAAGAAAACTGCTGTATTAACAATCAAATTGGCAAAATTAGGTAAATTTAGTAACTACTGACTATACCTATAGACGGATAATTTTGGTCGGACAGAATTATTTTTTGGGATTAATGATAAATTAATCACCTAATTTTAGGATGAATATTTTAGTAGAAATATTGCTAATTATTATGTAATTTTTTCTTGTGCCAATATGGCAGAATTCAACTAGACAATGGTTGCATTTAAGATATATTTGAGTATAATTATATTCATGGGATTTAATTAAAACATATCAATATATACTGTTTGTCGCTAGTAATGGTAGGTATTGAGGTCAGGAGTTTTTCTAGATAAATTCATCTGTTACCTCATAACTTAATTCGTTATCAACGACACAGTATTTTGATATAACTGCAAGTTGATGATACCGTTTTGTATGAAGCCTTCTGTGTAATTTAACTTGCAAAAAACTATAAGGGCTTTCTGGCATGAGACTATGTGAACTAGATCCACTCATACCGCTCAGTCATTTAAAAGAAGAACTGATTAAGTTACCAAAAGGCTACTCATTTTATGAAGAAGAAGTAGTAGATTTTCTCTCACGACGAAGATGGCCGGAAAGCGATCGCCGCATTGATCGCACAACTTTCTGGCGTTGGAGAAATGATAACGGCATTAAACACCAAAAACTATTCAGCCGCTTGGATCTCCTGAAACTTTGTCAAATCTGCGACCACTACCGCATTGATGGCACCCGTAGCGAATATTTGGAAATTATGAAAAAGAAACAAGAACTAGCAGTCAAACAATAAGAACCTAGGTAATATTTTTCCAGTTCAGAGCATACCTAATCTACCTGCATCTTAAATCAGAGCAGGTATTTTTTTAGGACTTACACAAGTGTGAGCATGAAACTTTCTTGTAGGGTGCGTCAGATGTCAAAAATCTGTTAATTATTACAGAATCATCTACTCTGACGCACCCTACTAATATGCCAGTTGCGTAAGTCCTGTTTTTTATCAAATAATACAAACAATGAAAAATTACTTACGTTCCCAGGAATGGATCAAAGGATTGGTAGTATTGAGCAATTGTTGTAACTCGTGTGATGCCTCTGATTTTTGGCGAACATAAGTATCAATAAACAAACCGATGATGTTTGCCATCAGTAAACGAATGTTTTCTGGTGATTGGGTAGGGGGAAAATCAAGAAAAGGTCTAGCGGTAGTAGAATCGAAATTATCAACCATTGAGAAGTGATTAGCTCCTTCGAGTAGTAGCAGATAGCTATCATTGCGTCCTCCTGCGATCGCTTCTCGGAATGTCCGAATCACGGGGGTAGTAGCATCTCCGGCAGTGATACCATAGCGATCGCTGCTATTGGTAATCACCCCATCACAAGTTCCGCCCATCAGTAACATCGGTAAAGAGTCTGGTAAGGCTAAAATAGTACCCGGTTCATATCCCGACATGACTGCACCAGCCGTATGTGCGCCGTAGGCAAAAGACGCGATCACTTGCGGGAAAAAATTCGGGTGAGCATTTTCAATAGCTACTCTACCACCCGCCGAATGTCCACCTAAAATTATCCGTTGCAAATCCAGCATCCCAGCCAAAATACCCTGTTGCTGTAAGGCTTCTAGTTTAGCTAGCAATGTTGGTAAAGCCGAAGCTGTGGGTGCAGTTCCGTAGGTTTTGGGTTGCCACTTAGCAATATCTACACCTGGAGTCAGAGAAGTTACCCCAGGTATATTTTGTGCAATCCAGTTAAATAGAACTACCACCAAACCGCGTTCAGCCAATTTAACGGCTAACCATTGATATAGTTGTGCATCACAGTTAACGCCATTAAAGAAAATCACTACAGGAAAGGGAGCCTGTTCGGGATTCACAGGTACAATTCCTTCAGCTTTTTCTAGGTGATTTCCCGACATTTTTGCCGGATAAAAAATCTTCAGGTGAATTACATCATAAGGAGATTGGTCACTTTCAACACTGGCAGCCTCAAAGAATGCACGAACTGTCATATACTGCTTCCGACTATAACTGTAAGAATTAAGTAAATAACCCCATATTACATCTATAAACAGTAATTACCGCCGTTTTAGCTGAATTTTTAACCTCCATAAATCGTTTACTACAAAATATAAAACTACGCTTATATCCTAGGTAAGATTTTGCTGGATACAAATATATTTCTCAAGTTAAAAATAAATCGCTCTCCCAGTATGAAGTATTTATTTATTTGCTCGGAGAAAATTTAATTGATAGGGATTTTATATCTTAAAATTATTACAGTGCTGCTATGTTCTCCATAGGAGATTATGTCCTTAATCAACAAACTGGGCATTTAGGAAAAGTTGTTGGTTATGGCAACTACTTGATCAATAATGTACAGACAATAACATTGAAAGTCCTTGTAGCTGAAAGTGCAAATTCGCAAAAGCGAGTCTTTATAGTAGAAGATAAAGTGTCAGCATGGATTAGGTGGTCAGTAGCATAGTATTTCCACCTAAGAAGGAGCATGATTATGGTGCGAGATTGTATTTTTTGTCTACAAGAAGCAACTTTACAATTGATATTTAAAAAACATTTACCCCCGAAAAATCCGGCTGAATGCTTTGTGAATCCTCCTTGTGGATGTCCAAATCCGGGCAAAGAATTACAATGTGAAGACTGTGAACATCTTGAAGCTTGCTTGTCTAGTTTTAAAAAAGTAGGGATGGGGGATTGGAAATTGGGGATTAGTAAAAATTGCTCCCAGAATTCTGAGTTTTGAATTTGTTTTACAGCAAGCTAGCAGAATTCTGGTCTAAAAACAAATTTGCTTGTGGTTGTTGACGCAGAATTGAAGCCGGACAATCTGTATTAATTGTCCCTTGTAACATAGTTTTAACTACCTGTGCCTTGCGTGATTCTGGTGCTAGACAAAGGATTTTTTTGGCTGAACAAATCAACGGCAAAGTCACAGTAAAAGCGTACTGCGGAACACTATCAAGGTTTGGGAATTGACCTGTATTGACTTGTTGTTGGCGATTGGCTGTATCTAGTTTCACCAATTTGACGCTGTAAGAATCTTGAAAATTGGCTACTGCTGGATCATTAAAAGCCAAGTGACCATTTTCGCCTACACCTAGACAGCATAAGTCTAGGGGTTGTGCTTGCAATAGTTGAGTATAGCGATCGCATTCTGTTAACGGTTCCAATGTATCACCAGCGATATAGTGAAATCTCCGTGGATAGACTCGTTGTTCTACACGTTCGCGCATATATCGCCGAAAACTAGCAGGATGATCAGCACTAATTCCCAAATATTCATCTAAATGGAACAAAGTAATTCGTGACCAATCTAAACCACCCAAAGCAATCAAAGCATCCAAAAATTTGAGTTGGGAATTACCTGTTGCCAATAAAACAGCAGCTGTATCTTGTTGTTGCAAAACAGAATGTAAATACTGACGGGCAATAGCTGCAACATCCTCAGCCATATCAGCCTCAGATTGATAAATCTGAACCCGCAGATGATCGACGTGAAAAAATCTTGTAGCGGCTACCATTTGCTTTCACAGAAAGTGGTCATAAAGAACTGTTTCCCCATTTCCTACCCCCTTTTTCATGCTAGCAACGATGACTAATAACCAAAAACGATGTAAAGTATGTAAATTAAGTTAACAATTATTTACATTTAACCAAAAGTCATGCTAGCTGCAATTCTGTTTGATTTAGACGGAACTATTGTCAATACTGACCCGATCCACTACCAAGCTTGGCAAAAAATGCTGTGGAGATACAGCATAGACATAGATGAAACATTCTACAAATCTCGAATAAGTGGACGATTAAACCCAGAAATTATTAAAGATATCCTACCAGAGTTATCAGCAGCAGCAGGACAAGAATTCGCAGACGAAAAAGAGGCAATGTTTCGCCAACTAGCTTCCCATCTGCAACCATTAAGCGGCTTTTCTGAACTCATAGCCTGGACAGAAACACATCAGTTAAAACGTGCTTTAGTAACTAATGCCCCCAGATTAAATGCAGAGTTTATGCTGGAGGTTTTGCAAATCACAGAAAATTTTGAACAAGTTATATTAGCAGATGACTGTACAGCAGGTAAACCTGACCCAGAACCCTATCAAGTAGCCTTAAGTAAATTAGGAATTTCAGCAGCACAAGCAATAGCTTTAGAAGATTCTCCTTCTGGAATTCGTGCGGCTGTAGCTGCTGGTATTCGTACCATTGGCATTGCTTCTACACATAATCCCCAGGTTTTGCGAGATATTGGGGCATTTATGGTTATCCCAGATTTTACTGATTTGCAGTTATGGACATTCTTGAATTCATTGATAGAGGCAGATGTGAGTGTGATTAGTTCATAATCCTCGCACCAGATTTAGTGATAAATTTGAACAAATTTGCTGATTTTTACCCAGAATCCCTGTCCTGATTAAGGGCGGGGAAACTCAATCTAGGGTTAAAAAATGCCAATTAGTAGCAAAACAATTAATAAATTATTGATAGAACAACAAAATATTTAATTTTTGGATTTTATACGTCTAGGAAAACACACCATAAAATAAAGTCGAGACTGAATGTGTATCTTAATAAATATTCATAGAAATATATTTAACTTTAACTTAAATATATCTGCATAACTTACATCTTGCACCAGTTGCTTGATTGCAATTAAAGTCAGGCGATGCACAGCTAAAAATTCGCTCAAAACCTGATTTTTCCGTTTGGGGCAGTGCATCGCCCTACACTTATTGAGAATGCTGCAAGATATCAGTTAACTTGATTATCTAATGTTGAATTATCAGGAGTAATGGGAGCAGGTGTTGGTCTGTTGAGGATTATGTTGGTAGAAATGAAGTAAAGTCCACCTACAATCAAAGGTAGAAGCAAAAGAGCCAACACTCTGATCAAGGTTCTCTCATGGCATTTTTTTTGCTCCAGATTGTTCATAAATTTGGTGGCAAGCACAGAAAATAGAAACTATGTTTAAAAATAGTTATTTACACCCATGTTTGGGGCAGTAATCAGGACAATCAATTGCTTTGTCTGTGAGAGCAATATCAGGACGCACAGCACACTTCATATAAGGATTATTAGCAAAATACTGACAATTTCTGCATGGAGATTGTAGGGTATGTGTCAAAGCGTCAATTTTATTTTTTGCCAGATTCCATGTATTCAAACATTTCAAAGTAATAATTGCACACACTGTCATTAAGCCAAAGGGAATCAACAGTAATGCACCGTTGGGACTCGGAAAGCCATCTAGTGGTGTCTGTGTTGGTATTGTTTGATTAGCTTCAGTCTTAACTAGGTCGGTTTGTATTTGTCTTGCTTGATTAAAATTCTTTTCTCTCAATAGGTTAAATTGATCAGACCCATTACTACCATACATAAGTTATACCTCTTAGTAAAAAATATTTTTTAAAAATTTGCTTATTCTAGTTATTTACCAGTTAGTAACCTGCAAATATTTAATAATAATCAATGTTTTTGAGGTTCTGAATTTAGTTATCTAATATCGAAGCAACTTATAAATAAACTTAAAATTTGAAATTACCGCGAGAAAATACAGAAAATCAGAGTTTTAATGGCAGAGATGTAGTTTCTACATCTCTACAATAAATTTCACTTTCGACAGATACAGAGTCTTAATCATACTCCGACAGTAGGACGACCCCTTCTATCTATGAGGCGTTGTTGATAGCTCCTGAGTCGGGGATCAGTGATATCGTAAAAGTAAGGTTCTTGCCGATAGTTATAGGTAGCAATATCATATTCAAACGGTGATGGAGGTACTGTTGTCAGGGTGGGACGATACACACCTCTGACTCTTTCTTCATACTCTCTATCGATTGCTAAATCCTCGCTAAACTCTGGCAAATCCTCTACTTGTTGTTTAGTCAAACCAGGTACATAAACGTGTCGAGTATTATAATCTAGGCGAGCTAAACCTACGGGAAGCAATACTTTTTTACCAAATACCCAGAAACCTGTATCTATGATGAAATAACGGAAACTACCATCAGTTTCATCAACTAAAACGTTCTGTACAGAACCAACTTTGTCGTTTTCAGCATAAACATCAAAAGTTTTGATGTCATAACCATCAAACAGGTCGGTACTGTAGTCGGGATAATATTCATCAAGTTTGTACAAAGCCATTGTTAATATATTCCTGCCACAAAATTAATCTTATCTATTACCGACCTTAAATCTTTGAGAGTTTAATGCTATCTAACTCAAGGATGAAAGATGAGATAGATAATTACTGTCACAGTTATATTTAACGGTTCAGCTTGTTACTTTGAAAGCTAGTTAACCAAAGATAATTTTTGATTTATATGAGATGTATTCAAGTATTTATGCAAAAAAATGAGATGATAAATTACATACGATAATTTTAGACTGCTCGCTATTGTTTACGTCGGTAAAACTTCAAATTAATTTGTAGTTAAGGTATTTAGGAGTAAAAACCCGGTTTTTTTGCAGAAACCGGGTTGATAGTTTTGTCTTGATAATTTATTTTTCTAAATTCTGGACTTCTGTCCACCAACGCCAGTTGGCTCAAGTTGGGAACGCTGCCTAGGCGACTGGCTTCGCAACGGGCTGTTATTTAGCTTCTGCTGTTGTTGCGCTACAACTTCAAACTCAAAATTAGCAATCAAACGGTCTTCAATATAGACTTGTATTTTATGCTTACCTGGTGGATCTCCGGGTGCGATCGCCCAAAAATTTTCAATTACGCCATCTTTGGGTAGTTGTGTACGTTTTGATATGGCTTCAGTGCCATCTGACGAGAGAGTAAAGTTTTCGCCGTTATCTGTAGCCCAGGTTTCTGGGGGTTTTGGCAAGCTGAGAACTTCGCGCCATGTCACTTCACCCTTAACATTTTGAAGTTGAATTCGCCAACCGTATTTTTTACCTTTTTCTAGTGGTACTTTCATAGTTGGGATGAAGGTTATTTTGCCTTGAGAGTCAACTTTTGCCACCCCAAACTCAGCTTTAGTCACAGAAATATTTGTACTATTGTTTGGCTGAGGCTGAGATGTTGATTGAGAAGATGTTTTAGCATTGTTGGCTAGGGCTGAGGTATGAATCACCCCAGACATCAGTAAAGAAGAAGTTAGTACAATTGTCACAGCCCAAATTCTCATGAACACAATTTTTTCCCTCAGTTACTTGTACATATTCAACTAATTCTTCCTGCCCTCCGGTATGACTTTCGCATGACGATAAATCTATGGTTGGGTTGATAATTGCTGATGAAAAAAGTTGGAAGTTAAAACTATACCTTCTGCTTTAGTATCTCATTACTTCTGACTACTGAACCCCAATCATCAGCATCTAGCTGGATGTAAATTGGTGATACTGATATTGAGTAACTGTATCAAGAGTTTGTTGAGTTTAATTAACAAGCTAGATTTATACAAGTATTTTTGCTAGAACTATCTTAATTACAATCAGGAAGACAATGAATATTGTCAAGTTTATACTGCTAACAAATTGTTATTTTTAGAGTGATGTAACTATGAAATACTATTCTATAAATTTAGCGATTGTCTTATGTGCGATCGCCCTCAACCAAAGTGCCTATGCTAATCCAGAAAAACCGCTAAAAATCTTAGGCGAACCTCATCAAGCTGCGGCTTTATTCACAGAAGCCGTAACGATAGATAGTACCTGGAAAAACGCTATCGACCAAAGTAATCATCTACAAGATACTGCCAGTTCAATTTTAGTAGTACAAGAACAAGGATGTCGGAACATTAATCCATTGGAATTCCTAGAAAATCCTGATGCCATTTTAAAGAAATGTCAACAGGCGGCAAATGCACAAATTCCGCAACGCACTGAACCAGTAGACTATCTCAAAGTACCCCGGCTTGATTCTGGGTTAAAACTCACAGTGACTAAGTTTTAAACACAAGGTAAACAAAATAAAATCAAGGCAAACCATCGTTTCGGCATTGTTCAGGTAAGGGAGTGGGGAATAGGGAGCAGGGGAGCAGGGAGCAAGGGGGAGAGGAATTTTCCCTTTTCCCCCTGCAAAGAGTCCCAATTCTTTCTCTTTCCCAATCCCCAATCCCCAGTCTCTAACCTGCCACCAAATTCCAGAAGTAGCCATCAGGTGCGACGAAGGAGAAACTTTTCTCACGAAACTCATTTTCGACAATATTGGTAAATTTTAATACTGGACTCGCCTTGATGCGATCGCAATATGTTTCTATTCCCCGCACCCGGTAAGTATATAGTGACATCCCCAAACTACCCGGTTGCGCTGCTTCAAACCGTGAATCTAAATTCATCGCATTGGGAAAGCGAATCACATACAACCTACCACTACGCGCCGCCATCAAGTCATCCTGAGAGGAACGGGGATCATCAAAGGTAGTGACAATAAACTTTTCCCCTGGTTGTAAATCAAACATATCTCTACCCGCTAGAGAAGACTCATAGCTAGTCTCCACATCATCACGCACCCGCAACAAACCCAAAACATCTTCATAAAATTTCAGGCTTTCCTTGCTGTCATCTTGAACAATAATCCCCATGTGGGTAAACTGGCTAGTCTGGAAAGCGCAACCGTGGTTAATTTTTCCGTAATCGGGTAAAGTATAGCCAAACCTTTGAAACAAAACCTGTCGAGTCAATGGTTGCAATAGCAGCATTTCTCGCACTCCCAGCATCGGATCGATAAAAGGGCGGCTTTTATTCTCTTTTTGGTAGATGACTTCCCAGTAAGGATAGCTGTAGCGAATAGCCCGACCTGCGGCTTTTGCTTCCTCTGCATGATTTAACATAGTTAAGATATCAGCTGTTAAAGTAGTCGCCCAGCGATTACCCTTAACTTTCATCGAGGTTAACCCTAACCCTGGATTTGTAGGATTTTGCCACACCATCAACCGAATCAAACCATGATCTGCATTTTGGTGGTATAGGCGAATCGAGCGTAAACCTGAATTCACGCCATACAATTGATAGGCTGCACTAGGGGATAGTTCCCCCATTTGACCAATACGATAGCCAAATTGTTCCCAGTATTGAATTGCAAAAATCGCATCGGGAACACCAATACAAACTTCATATATCCCTTCAATTGCAGTTTTTTGCCCCAGATTCATGCCTAATTTTGATTAATGCTCGACTAATCTAGTCTACCGGAATAGTTTTGCAAACATACTATACTTTTTGGACAAAACCTATTAATCTAATCATTTATTTAAAAAAATATCCGGGGATATTATTTATATATTCAATCATTAATCTGATTTAAATCTCGCAAAACAGCAGCAGCAGATTGATAGCGATCGCTAAAATGATAACGCACCATTTTATCTAAAATTTCGGCTAATTCTTGCCTAACATTTGTAGTTTGTCGCCACATCACATTACCTGTTTCCGGATCTGGCTGGAGTTCTTGCGGTGATATACCTGTGAGTGCTTGAATCCCCATCATCCCCACAGCATAAATATCACTAGCTAAACGCGGATGTCCGGCAAATTGTTCTGGTGGTGCATATCCCCGCGTGCCAATCGCCACCGTAGCTAATTCTGTTTCCTCGCTACTTGGTGGTTGCATTAATTTTACTGCACCAAAATCAATTAACACTAATCGATTATCTTTTGCGGATCTAATAATATTTGTCGGTTTAATATCTCGATGAATCACGCGACGCTCATGTACATGAGCTAAAATTTCTAATACTTCTTTGAGCATTCCCATCACAAAAGCTTCACTCTTAGCATTTGCTGTAGGTGGTAATTCCTCATTTAATGTGTTACCAGGAATATAGTCTTGTACTAAATAAAATTCTGCATCGATTTCAAAATAAGCAAACAGGCTGGGAATTTGGGGATGTTTACCCAACACTTCTAAAATTTCTGCTTCCGTATTAAATAACCGCCGCGCCACTTGTAAAAATTTCGCATCCCGGCGTGCCGGCATTAACTGTTTCACCACACAACTAGGATTACCTGGTCTTTGAGTATCTTCAGCTAAATAAGTGCGTCCAAATCCTCCTGCACCAATCACTTTAATCATTTGGTAACGTCCACCCAAAAGTAAGTTACCAGTGCTTTTTTCTGGTGGTAAAATCTTAGCCGGATTGTGAGAATGTAGGTCATAAAGTGCTGTAGTATCGGCGGTGGATGTGGTTTCTTGTAATAAGATATTTAACTGCTCAATCGCTTCTTGTTGTTGTTCCACTTGCTGCATGATTAACTTAGCTTGCTGCTGAGTTGTGTATGTAGTGTAAGTCATCACACTTACGCCACTCATGACTACAGCTAAAGCTGGTGGAATCACAGGCAACCAACCAGCCTTGAAAAACATCACAGCACATATCCCTAGCAAACCTGTGAGGGTTATACCTCCGAAAACCACCAATAATAAAGGATGTCGCACTCGCCATGTGACAACAGTACCAACTAATGACCAACCCCAAATCCATACCGCTTCCACCCAATCAGGCCAATACCAAATCAGAGGCCGCCTATCTAATACTGTACTGAGAATTTGACTAGCTATTTGTGTGTGGATAAAAACAGTAGGTGTTCTTGCTGGTTGATTTGCAGCCGCGCTATAGGGCGTATATAAACCAGGGTGAACACTGGCGGCTGTTGTGCCGATAATTACTAGACGGTCTTTAACTAAGTTGGGGTTAACTTGGTTGTTGAGAACTTGTGTGAGGGTAACAGTTGCAGCTAAATGATCAGGATGGCGGTAATTTAGCAGTATTTGATAACCTGCTGCATTCAAGCCTTCGTAGCTACCGGAATTAGCTGTTAAGATGGGAAAGATAGTTTTACCAAGATAAAAATTGTGTGGGTCGATGAAATCTACATCAATACCTGCCTGTTCTAGATAGCTAATTGCTACCAAAGCCGCAAAGGAAAATTGTGTAGTACATTGGCTGTCTGTGGACTCAGCAAATAATAAACCACGCCGGATGATTTGGTCTTCTGCACTATCAGGAATTAAGTCATTATAGCCAACATTATTCATTGGGAAATTGGGCGGAGGTGAAATTTCTGACCTGCCCATACTACTGAACAAACAAGTGGCAATAATCTTGTGGGGATGTTTTAGTCCCTTGGCTAAATTGTTTTGGTGAGGTCGGTAAATATTCAGACCAATCACACGGGGCTGATAAGATTCTAGTTTGGCTAAGAGTTGGTTGATAGTGGTATCGGAAAGCGGCCATGTTTCTGGGGCTAAATCTTCTTCTGTAATTGTTACCACTAAAATCCGGGGATCAGGTGGTTCTACAGGACGCGATCGCAACATCTGATCATAAGCTTTCAACTCCCACGACTGCAACCATTTCAATTCCCGCACTCCCCAGATTACCGCACTCACTCCCAGGCTAGTGACTAAAATTATCTGCCACCAGTTTTGATTGCTACCAGTGTCACGGTAAACTTTGTCTTTGATCAAGGCGGTTCGGAGTTGATTAAATATTCCACTAATCACTGCATTGGGGAGATAGCCTGGATTTTAGTCAGAGTGAAAAAACACAGCCTCAACCTGTCTGTTGTTGTTGAGAATCTTCTACAGGCTGGGAAGCTGTTAAAGAAACCGGGTTAGCAGAAGGCGCATAAGATTCTAGCTGAGACGGTTCTAGTGATGCCTCAACTGTTGCATCATTAAAATAGTACCCAATAATCTTGTCATAATTAGAAGCCACAGCTAAAAAAGCCCCGCCTAAAATGTAAATAGGTAACGGTAGAGAAAACTTTTTTAACCAGTCAAACAGTTCTGCTAAGGCAAACAATACCAAAAAGCAAGCTAGCCAAATCCTCATGTTTTTATCTCCCATGTACAAGCTATTACTTCTAGGTTAAACAGCTTGCATGATACTTGATGTCCAATTTAACCACAAAATTTACGGACAACGGCAGCGAGGTGATATTTTCCGCTTGGATAGTTAAAATTGTCAGATGATCAGATGCCATCGCCTATTTTTACCAAGTCTCACCACGAACTTACAGCAAAACTGAATTTTTTTGACATAATTCGCCAAAATTATCGTAATTTTCACTAGGATGCGGTATATTTATTTGATGTGATAGCTTCTCCTTCTGGAAAGCAAACAGTCGATCTAATGATCGGCATTGGTCGCTCACAATCTTATATAGATCAGACCACATAAGTTTTATATCATCAGGAGCATCTGACGTATTCGGCACACCATTTGCTTTTTTGATTATCGAGGACAGGAGTATAACTCTTGTCCTTTATTTTTTAAGTTTAGTGAGCAATCTCAGGAAATCTTAATAAACTTCTATATTTTGTTGCTATAAAATACTGTTAATCGGTCAAATTAATGTACTATAGACTAATTTATACAGCAGGGAACAGGGAACAGGGAACAGGGAACAGGTGTGAAAGTATCTTAGCATCAGGCTTTATTCCTAAAATTTGTACCTCATTTACCCCCAATCTGCTGTATATAAGCAATCAGTTTTAGATTAGCCTGTGGTATTTCCCCTTGGTGCGTCAGTGATGAGGAATCCCAGAAAACAGGTAAGAATGAAGCAAAAAAATATCGGTTAAACATATATTTTGCAAGAGTCGCTTAATCACCATTGTTGTAGGGTGGGCATTGCTTAATATTGCCTCCAACCCTTATTTTTACGTTGTTGGCTGTGCAGGGAGCGACGCTGTTTGAACATGATGCAAGATATGACTTAACAGATTAATCAACGATTTCCAGTCAAGTTTTTGTTTAAAAAAACTTAACCATTGCATATTATTTCAGTATTTAATTGATAAGTAAAAACGTGTAGGATGAAGAATAAATCATGAGTAATCCTTCATCTTACATAAACCTATTTATATAGTTTCTTTAAAAAATTCTATTAATTAAATATTAAAACAAGCATGAGATAGTTGCAATATTTTATGCAAAGTTAAGCATTGTAAAGCAAAGGAGATTGCCATCATGTTTTTTGGACAACTTGAAAGAGAAATTTTATGTGAAGAAATATATACAACTTGTCAATATACTAAAATCCCAGAGGATTTAGAGATAATAAGTGATAAAACTCCAGAAAAATATGATATTTGGGCATATTATACAGAAAATCAACTTAAATCTCTAGATAATTCCCAAACCTTGATGAAAGAGGCACAAGGTAACAAAATCTGAGATTGAGAAAATCTTCAGTTATCAGCTTGGTGATAGGGGTAATTCACCTATCTATAGACTTTGGCATGATTACTCTGATTGCTAATTAATTTAATGTAAACTAGCCAAGTTCGGTTTGAGGAATAGCGATCGCCTTGCGGTTTAGAGCCAATTCCATCTTTAAGTTCTTTCACCTGACTACAGAAGGAATTAATATCAATGGCACACCTATTTGAACCATTCAAAATTCGTGAAGTTTCCTTTCGCAATCGCATCGCCATGTCACCCATGTGTCAATATTCCAGCACCAATGGATTTGCTAACGACTGGCACTTGGTTCATTTAGCGTCTCGTGCCGTAGGTGGTGCAGGTTTAATCATTACAGAAGCTGCGGCTGTAGAACCACGGGGACGAATTACCCCCCAAGATTTGGGAATTTGGTCAGATGAACACATTGAATATTTAGCCAAAATTGTGGGGTTAATCCACAACTTTGGGGCTGTTGCTGGCATTCAACTCGCCCATGCCGGGAGAAAAGCCAGCACTGCCAAACCCAGTAAAGGCGGAAAAGCCCTAGATGAATCTCAAGAAGGTTGGCGGCCTGTTGTTTCCAGTAGTGCGATCGCTTTTCATAAAGACAGTCCAGTACCCCAAGCCCTCACTATAGAAGGAATACAGCAACTTATTCAAGCCTTTGTTCGAGCCGCCCAACGTTCCCTACAAGCTGGCTTCAAAATTATCGAAATTCATGCAGCCCACGGTTACTTACTGCATCAATTTCTCTCTCCTCTGGTAAACCAACGTCAAGATGATTACGGTGGTAGCTTTGAAAACCGGACTCGTTTACTACGAGAAATCGTCACCGCAGTTAGAGAAGTATGGCCACAAACATACCCTTTGTTTGTCCGCATTTCTGCAACTGATTGGGTAGACAAAGGCTGGGATACTGAACAAAGTATTACCTTGAGTAAACAACTTAAATCTCTAGGTGTAAACTTAATTGATTGTTCTTCCGGCGGAATTATACCAGGAATCAACATACCAGTAAAATCCGGATATCAAACCCAGTTTGCCCAACATATTCGTCAAGAAGCCAATATCCCCACAGGTGCAGTTGGCTTGATCACTTCCCCCGAACAAGCAGACAAAATCATTCACAATGGCGTAGCTGACATAGTGCTTTTAGGGCGCGAACTACTCCGCAATCCCTACTGGCCGCACTTAGCCGCCAAACAACTAGGATATGATAAACACTGGCCTGTGCAGTATGACCGAGCTTGGTTATGATTCCTCTTGTAGTGTGGGCATTTTGCTTGCACCGGACGGACTAGAGAGCTTATCCCACAAGAGTTGACTAATACACAATTTGAGTTCGTAGTGAGGACTTTAGTCCTCTCTTGTCTAAGAGGATGTTTGGAAAGGTGCAAAATATACTAAAA
>NZ_CAWMSA010000046.1:67639-77169 GCF_963870205.1 Anabaena sp. CA = ATCC 33047
GGCTGGGGGGGTTAGGTCTGAGAGACTTTGATGTTAATAACAATACTTTTCAAACATCGTCTAAGGACTAAAGTCCTTACTACAAACCACCAAACGTGATTTATCCCATCTTAAAAAACCCTAAATACCTGTACTTAAACCAACCCGAAAAGTCAACCCAGGGCTATAAATTCGGTTGACTCTTTCGTATTGTTCACCGAGTAAATTTTCTAAGTAAAATGTCAGTCCCAAGCTTCTATTTAAAGGGACGCGACCACTCAGATCAAAATTTACGTAAGATGGTGAGAAATCTGTATTCTTATCATTAGGATTGAGAAACAAAGCCCGACGCGCACCACTATTATAAGTAGCGTATAAATTGGCTTGCCATCCATTTTTTTCGTAGCCAATACCAGCTTGCAAATTAGAATAAGGAATCAAACCTAATTGCAAACCTCGTTCTGTGCCTGTTTTAATTTCTGCATTCGTGTAAGTATAATTAAAAAACGTTGACCAATTCCTCGCCAATCGCCAGCGTAATGCCGCCTCAAAACCATTGGTATCAACTAGACCAATATTTTGCCATTGTCCTTGAAGAATGGCTAAACGATTATCTAAACTGCTACCAAAGTAAGTAAATTGTCCGGTTAAATCCTCAGAAAAGTTAACATCTACCCCCGCAGTCCATGAAGAACCTGTTTCCGGTTTTAAATCAGCATTAGACAACCAACCATGCACCGTATCATAAAGATATAATTGGTCTAAACCTGGGTTACGTTGTCCACCAGCCCAGCTACCACGCACAGCTAGGTTTGGCGACATAGCATAACGCAAACCGACACTGGGATTCAGATAATTACCAAATTGAGAATCAAAGCTTTGTCTTAGACCTAAGTCTACCAGAAAGGAATCGCTCACATTCCAAGTATTGACAGCAAATAATGCAGTGTTCAAAACACTACGATTTTCTTCTTCATTCAAAGCAATCCTATCGGTTCTGGTGCTGTTAGTAATACCATCTAAGTTAGTGTTTTTTAAATCTAACCCCCAACGTAGTCGATTATTAGCAGCTATTTGCCAATCATGATCTACTCTGGCTGTTAAATTTTGTGTGTCTAAAGTCCCAGTGCGATAGAATGTGTTGCCTTGAAAAAAAGTAGGGCCGTAGGTGTTAAAGTAATCTTGGTTATAACCTAGTGTAGTCGTCAGATTAGAACCTTGGGCTAGTTGCGATCGCCAAGATAAACCAATATTTAAACCATCATGATCTAACCTGTCTCTTTGCAACGGAAAACCAAAATAAATTAACCCCCGACGACTACTAAGTTTTTTAATATCCAAACTCAAAGTATTTTGGGAATTCAAATCAACAGCCAAGTTACCAAAATAAGTGCTAGTAGCTGTATCTGCATTAAATAAATTACCGCTAGCATCCCGGTTAGCTGCACCCTGTGGCACTTGATAACGATTATCAATAAAAAATCGTTCAAAGCTCAAATTATATCTAAAATTACCACTACTACCGCTAAAACTTGTCTGTTGATTATTTAAATTCAACGAACCAAATTCTACAGCACCATTAAACCGAGGAGTAACGCTTCCTTGTTTAGTGATAATATTAACAACTCCGCCAAAAGCTGAAGCACCATACAAAGCTGTGGAAGTACCACTATATAGTTCTATCCTCTCTATCGATTCTACAGGAATACTATTTAAATCCGTAGCCCCGTGATATGTACTTACATCATTATTAATCGGTCTACTATTAATCAAGAAAACCGACTGATTAATTGAGTGTCCCCGGTAGTAAGTTCCTGTATGAATATCTGCACCATGCCCAACATCATTGATAGCAAATCCCGGCATTCTTTTTAAAACATCAGCAACACTTGTTGAGCCTTGTTTTTGGATTTCTTCCTTGTCAATAATGTAAGTCGGTGTCGATTTAGGAAGTGTATCTTCTTCTCCTATTACTTCTAAATTAATATCTGCTGCATCTTCTAATGGTGCATCCTCTTGTTCTACTTCCTCAGCTTTTATTACCTCTTGAGCAAAATTTGTTTCTAACGGCTGCGTCAATAATTTCGCCTCAGTGGAGTGCAAAGTTAATTCACTTACATGAGGAATATTTGCATGAACTTTTTGAGGATTTTTATCAACATCTTGATTGCTAATTTCAACTTCTAATGCTAAGGATGGTGAACCAACAAATACACCCAATAAGCTTAACGGAAGCAAATATAAATTCTGCTTCATTTAGTTACTCCAACCAGAAAAATGTTTATTAAATTTAAGAGCCAAACAAAACAGTATCGATAAATCAGAATATATGTCAAGGTTTTTTTGTATGTTTTTTACTATGACAGCCTGTCATAGTAAGTAATTTTTCTTGGGTACAAGTTTGACAAGCTGTCATACACAAAGATGATGACAAATAAGCAGTTAAAGCTACTTGTAATTTATAGTACAAGGTTTATTGTAGATATGAACAAACCACAAAAGACTAAAAGTCCCAGCTATAAAAATGACGGTCATTAGTCATTAGTCATTGTTGATTGTTGATTGTTGACTGGGTAAAAATCTTCTCCCCTGCTCCCCTGCTCCCCTGCTCCTCTGCTCCTCCGCTCCCCCTGCTCCCCCCACTCCCTACTCCCCACTCCCTATTCTCTCTGAAGTGTTTCCAACTGGGGGTGGATGTAAATGATACTCTGTCTTTATACTGTCTTAAGAAGTGTTGCGTAAACTAGGAGTCTATACTCATGCTTATATTGATGCAAGCAGCCAAGACTGTAGCCACAGGCGGCCCCCATTTTCCCTTAGCTTTTACATTGGTTTATGTAGTGGGTTTTATTGCGGCTGTCACCATCGGTTCTATTGCTTGGTACAATTCTAAACGTCCTGTAGGTTGGGAAAACAAAGAGCGTCCTGACTTTGTACCGAAAGTAGAAAAAGAAGAAACTCCGGGTCTGGGTGAACCGAAGTCATAATTAGTCAATAGTCAATAGTCGATAGTCAGTAAAGTTGAGGCTAGAGACTTTTGACTATGGTTAGTTTTGAACTTCAACCCAACGACGATAAAGCTGTTGAATTTTTTTCAGCAGCGCAGTGTGCGCTGACTGATGAGATTCATAGCTTTGGCTTAACTCCTGCAATTTTGTCAAGAGTCTGGCTTCTTCGATCGCCACTTCACCATCACTGTAAATTAAGCCACTAATGGCCTCGATTAGATTTTCGCAGTCTTCGGTACTGGGGCGATCGCCTAAATATTCTCTCACCCATGCGTAGCATTCATGCGGTTGTACCGCTACTAACTCATACAACCAAGGCTTAATTTCTGGATCTGTAGCCAAACCTTTGGCTTGAGCGATTTCACGTAAATATTGCCGTTCTTCAGGCTGGATTTTGCCATCAATCCAAGCCGCTCCTATCAGGATTTTAACTAAATTTTTGACGTTGGCATCAGTGATCATTGCTGCCTCCTCTGGAAGATTCAGGCTTTGATCACATCGTACAATCCCTGATCGTATTCACCCTGAATTGTTGGTTTTTCTTAAGCGCACCATAAAAAACCCATCCATATCTTGACGATGCGGCCAGACTTTTAACCAACCTTCAAGTGTAGCATAGCTAGCAGCAGCTGAATCCACACTGGGGGGTAAAATTTGCCAATTAGGATTTTCAGCTAAAAATTCCCTGACTACATCCTCGTTTTCTGCTGGGTGCAGAGTACAAGTAGCATAAACTAACACACCACCTGGTTTGACAAATCCGGCTGTGTGTGAGATAATTTGCTTCTGGAGTTGAGAAAGTTCTGTAACTGATTCTGGTGTTTGTCGCCAACGCGCATCAGCATGGCGGTGGAGAGTGCCTAAACCAGAGCAAGGAGCATCTAATAAAACCCGGTCGGCAGTAAGATGAAACTGTGGTAAGTTGCGACTGTCACCAGTGCAAATTTCAATTGAGTGTAAACCCAAACGTTGGGCATTGTCTTTAAGTTTACGCAAACGGGAAGCAGTGCGATCGCACGCCCAAATTTTCCCTGTATCCTGCATCAACTCAGCAATATGAGTAGTTTTCCCCCCAGGTGCAGCACAAGCATCAACCACCACCTCACCCGGTTGGGGATCGAGAAAATGACTCACCAACTGCGCGCTAGCATCCTGTACAACCCACCAACCTTCACTAAAACCAGGAAGATGTTTAATCGCGCCAGTATTGCCAATTAATCTTAAAGCTTGGGGTAAATGCGGTATGCGCCTCGCTAAAATACCCGCAGATTTTAACGCCGTCTCTACTTCCGCAATAGAAGTACGCAAGGGATTAATTCTCAAGTCGATAGTCGGTGTTTGGTTCATCCACTCGCAGAGTCTTTCTGTTTCCTCCAAACCCAGTTGTGCTAACCAGACTTGCACAACCCAGTCAGGAAAACTGTGTAAAATACCCAAACGTTCCACTGAGTCATCTGGTAATTTTAACGGGTCTTTTGATGTTTCAGCTAAACGCACATACTGACGTAACAAACCATTGACAAAACCAGTCAGCCCAGCAAAACCATTTTCCTTAGCTAATTGGACAGTTGTATTCACAGCCGCAGAAGCAGGAATACGTTCTTGATAACGCAGTTGATAAAAACCTAAATGTAAAATACTGCGGAGTTCGCTTGGCTGTTGATGAGATTTCTTAGTAGCGAGTTGGTCAATCAGAGCATCAAGAGTACGTTGCCTACGGACACTACCATACACTAATTCTGTAACTAGACGACGGTCAAGGTCAGACAAATTAACTCTTTGTAACACTCTATCTAAAGCTACATCAGTATAAGCCCCTTTATGTACATCCTTGAGGGCAGTAAAAGCTATTTGACGGGGGTTAGTCATGAAAATTTTTAACTTTTGAGTATTAATTGTTTCCGTTCGTAGTCAGGGCTTTAGCCCTTATATCCCATGAAAACAATGTAATAGCAATCACTAACAAAAACAATTCTATCGAAAAATGCTCATTAAAAACCCCTGCTTCTCAAAGAAACCGGGGTGATAAACATTCACGAAAAAATGAGACTATGAGGACAAAATCAAAAATTATCGAGACATATATCGGTCTACATTACCGATTTCAAATTCACAGGCTCTAGAGATTAATTCTGGTGGTAATTCATCAAAACTCACTAACGATAAATAACTGCGGTTTTTGATCAGTTCTTTTGCCAATAGGAAACCAGCAATTGTCCAGGTTTGATATTTTCTCGCTTGCTTGCCGATTAGTCGCCCTTTCTTGCCATCATAATATTCTGGCCATTCATCTTCAAAAAGTCGTGTTTGAGCAATTTCCAACGCCTTAGTTGCAAGGTAAGGTTTATTAGTTTTGATAGATGCTGCCGTTAACATCCAGATCAAAACAGGCCAGCTACCAGCATTATGATATGACCAAGGTATATTTTTGGGGTCGCATCCTGTGACAATTCTATACTCTTCACTTTCTAAAGCAGGATAACAGATTTTAATGGGCATATCTCCCACTAAATCTTCCCATCTTTCTTCAATCAGATTAATGATTGCTTGTGCTTGTTCTTCCGTAGCTAAGTCGGAAATAATTGCCATCAAATTACCCAGCGAAAAGAACCGAGTATCTAACTGTGATGGGCCAACATTACCGGCTAAATAACCACCTTTTTTTGGTAGCCACTTGTCTAATTCGTAGTAAGGAATAGAGTCTACATAGATATTAAAAAGATTAACTGCTGTTTTACCGTATTCTTCACTTCTGAAACGATAAATTGCATTCAAGCGATTAATATCTATCCAATAATGTTGACGGATATGGGCGCACAAAAGCGGTAGACGGTTATCAATTGCTTCGATAACGTCTTGATTACCTTGACAGATTAACATTTCCCGCGCTGCACGCAACGCCGCATAAAATAAAACTTGTAATTCCAGAGGATGGCCATAGATACCCAAACGGCGATCAATCATGCAAGCCCCATCTGGAACTAACAGCGTGGGATACATATCAAAGCGATTCGCCAAGCAAATTTCCATAATTAAGCGGATACCCGTTTGGAATTCCGGCTGATAGGCTATAGATATGTCTTTGGTGGCGACTACATAAGCACGCAATAACAGAATCCACCATAAACAAGAATCGACTGGCGTAACTCTAGCGATCGCATGTTCCCCAAAATCCGCTTCTAAATACTCTTCGCCATTATCTGATACTACCTTAAAACTAGCTGGTATTAACCCTCTACTTGGCTTATAAGCATCTAATTGCCTTTCTTTAGGTTGTAACTTTAAAGTTTCTTCTAAAAAGTTGCGAACAATATCTGTTCTACCTTTAAGCAAAAAAATCAAAGCTGAAGATACAAAATCCCGAATAAAACATTGGTCATAATTCAAAGCCTCGACAGACACATCATAAGCAGCCACCGTCCCAACAGGACGACCTTTATAATACAGTATCGATTTCTCTAACGCTTTCCATGCAGATGCTTCTATTGTTTCTTCTGTTAGTAATTCATTTATTCTCTGCATCGCTAGACTAACTCCATTTATGGTGTACATTTTACTTGGTAGATGCGCTTGATTTGGCTAATTTTTTGCTATTTATCACTGTAAAAGCTAGAGGTTTTTGCCATAGCAAAAACTATTCCAAATCAACAGCTTGACATTTAATATCAAGCTGCAACTAATTCGTATAATTGGTCATGAACAATTAATTAGCTGTGAATCATTTATGCTTGTGGTTACCTACAGATAGCTGTAATTTTCTCCCCCAGCAATAATCTGATTAGATACAGTAATACAAGATATGTTTTTAGATTATTCATAGCTCTTTTCTTTGTGTCCAGAGCTTTCCTTTACCAAACAAAAACATATCTAACTCACTGTTTAAGGGTACTATGAAGTGAAGTCTGAAAGACTTCTAGTTATGTTTACCTAATTAGGTTTGAGTTTTTTAGACTAATATTCCCCTACAATTTAATAATTTATAACGTATTTTCAAATTTTGCAATATAAGTAATTGCCATTTTCAAAAAAAAAACAATACTTCAAAAAAATATATATTCTACACTACTGCCAGATTAACTGCTTGGCTTGAGAAAGCTAATTACCTGCAAGTTAAGCAAACTTGTAGGATGAGCATTGCTTGATATTTGCTAAAACCCCTGATTTTACGTTGTTAGCTGTGCAGGGAGCGACATCAATTGAGAAGCGTGCAAGATATGACTATAGAGACTAAAAATCAGACTAACAAGCAATATTGGAATCCCTAACATCAACTCGATAGCTAAAAGTAAATCAGGATGATTTTATTGCAAACATATTAAGCATTTGTGCCAAATTTGATAATATTTTATGTTTAATAGCATTTGATACAGATATTAATTATTTAAACAGTTAATAATCCATTTTTTGCCTTAACTGTGATCAAATTAGAGATTTTGACCATAAAATCAGGCTAACTAGCTAGACAATGTAGCAAATTTTGTTTCATACGGTATGCCTACAGTTAGGTAAGCTAACGCATTGAGGTATTGCTGAGGCTAGACGAAAGGAAAAGAAAAAAGTTCCATTCAGCTATGAGGTGAATCCCATTGTGGATGTTCTCAGGGACATCCTTCTAGAAAAATACCCAATTGTAGGGTGCGTCAGAAAATAACACAACGGTTGCACGCCAAATATCTAGCACTGACGCACCCTACGAACTGCCTCACTCTAAAGAAATTAAATCTTAGTTTTTGCTGTTCAATTTTGTGTAAAGTGCCAGCTTCAGCTATCTTAAATTTTGAGATAACATATTACGCTTAACATGACCTCGCTTTTCCCTCACCAAAAAGCCAAAGCCTTAAAACCCGGTAGCCGTCGCCCTGCTAAAGAACTATGCAGCGAGTGCGGACTGTGCGACACATACTACATCCACTATGTCAAGGAAGCTTGCGCCTTTATCACCCAACAGATAGACACCCTAGAAGCACAAACACACAGCCGTTCTCGGAACCTCGATCACCCCGATGAACTCTATTTTGGTGTACATCAAGACATGATGGCAGCGCGGAAACAGCAACCCATCGAAGGCGCACAATGGACAGGGATAGTTAGCAGCATTGCCATAGAAATGCTCAATCGCGGATTAGTAGAAGGCGTTGTCTGTGTCCAAAACAGCAAAGAAGACCGCTTTCAACCCATGCCAGTCATTGCCCGCACACCAGAAGAAATACTAGCAGCGCGGGTAAATAAACCAACACTCTCCCCCAACCTTAACGTTTTGGAACAGGTAGAAAAATCAGGGATGAAACGCTTATTAGTCATTGGTGTGGGTTGTCAAATCCAAGCACTCAGGGCTGTAGAAAAGAAATTAGGTCTAGAAAAATTATACGTTTTAGGTACACCTTGCGTAGATAACGTCACCCGTGCCGGACTGCAAAAATTCTTAGAAACCACCAGCCGATCGCCTGAAACAGTGGTACATTACGAATTCATGCAAGACTTCCGCATTCACTTCAAACATGAAGATGGCTCAATCGAGAAAGTCCCCTTCTTTGGCTTAAAAACAAACCAACTCAAAGATGTCTTTGCCCCATCGTGTATGAGTTGCTTTGATTACGTCAATTCCCTAGCGGATTTAGTCGTCGGTTATATGGGCGCACCCTTTGGCTGGCAATGGATTGTAGTCAGAAATGATACAGGTAAAGAAATGCTGGACTTAGTGAAAGACCAGTTAGACACACAACCTGTGATGTCCCAAGGTAACAGGAAAGAAGCTGTACAACAGGGTATACCCGCCTATGATCAAGGATTAACCTTACCGATGTGGGTAGCAAAAATCATGGGGGTAGTGATTGATAAAATCGGCCCTAAAGGTTTAGAGTATGCGCGATTCTCGATTGATTCGCATTTTACCCGCAATTATTTGTATGTGAAGCGGAATCATGGGGAGAAATTGGAGGCGCACGTCCCGGAGTTTGCCAAGCGTATCGTTGGGCAGTATAAGTTACCGGAGTGATGTTTCACGCAGAGACGCAGAGGAGGACACTTGCGTGGGCGGCTTTGCCGACTTGAGCAAAGTGTCCGTCGCGCAGAGAGTTTTTAGAGGTTGTTGACTACGCGGGAGATACCGTCTTTGATGAGTGTGACGTTGAAGTTGATGAGTAATCCGACTCGCTTATTGGCAAGGCGGAGGTAAGTTAGTAGTTGCTTTTTGTGTACTGGATGAACAACTTCCACTGATTTGAGTTCGACAATTACTTGATCTTCGACTATTAAATCAGCACGGAAGCCTTCATCCAAACGTACACCTTCATAAAACACCGGAATCACTACCTGTCTATCAACCTTTAACTTCCGCCTCCGCAACTCAAAATCCATAACCGACTCGTAAACCGATTCCAGCAAACCCGGCCCCAAACTTGTATGAACCTTATAAGCCGCATCCACCACCAACCCCGAAATCTCATTCTCAATCATTTCCCTCTTGCACCTCACTCTCTGCGCGACGGACACTTTGCTCAAGTCGGCAAAGCCGCCCACGCAAGTGTCCTCCTCTGCGCCTCT
>NZ_CAWMSA010000046.1:77179-120706 GCF_963870205.1 Anabaena sp. CA = ATCC 33047
TCATAACTCATGTAACCTGTGTAACCATCCTCAAGCAGTCCCCACAGCGTCAATCGCCGCCTCAAGTGCGATCGCTACATGAGTCCAGTGAGTCCCCCCCTGGCAATACACCACATAAGGCTCACGCAAAGGCCCATCCGCCGAGAATTCCAACGTACTCCCCTCAATAAACGTTCCCCCAGCCATCACTACTTGGCTCTCATACCCCGGCATTTCATCCGGAACAGGGTCTAGGTAGGAACCCACAGGAGAATGCTGTTGTATCGCCTTACAGAAGGCAATCAGTTTTTTTGCTGAACCCAATTTAATCGCCTGAATCACATCGCCACGGGGTGCAAGGGGTGCAGGATTGACTGGATAACCCAACTTGTCAAATACGTAACCAGTTAAATAAGTGCCTTTCATCGCCTCGCCTACCATCTGCGGCGATAAAAATAACCCTTGGTATAAAAGCCGATTTTGGTCAAAGGTAGCACCGCCAAAGCTACCAATCCCCGGCGCAGTCAGGCGACAGGCGGCGGCTTCTACTAAATCAGCACGACCTGCTACATAACCGCCTGCCGTGACGATAGTACCACCGGGATTTTTGATTAATGACCCCGCCATTAAGTCAGCACCAACGTGGGTGGGTTCTTGGGTGTCGATAAATTCCCCATAACAGTTATCAACAAAACAAACGGTGTGCGGATTTTGTTGTTTAACTAGATGTACAATTTTCTCTATATCGCTAATTAATAAGCTTGGTCGCCAAGAATAGCCACAAGAACGCTGAATTAACACTAATCTTGTTTTATCAGTGACGCTGTGACTTAAAGCTTCCCAATCTACAGTCCCTTGGGGTGTTAGCTCCAATTGGCGATATTTTATGCCAAACTCAATAAGGGAACCTTGACCTTGACCCCGCAAACCAATCACTTCTTCGAGTGTATCGTAAGGAGAACCGACCACTGCTAGCATTTCATCCCCAGGGCGGAGTACACCAAATAAAGCGCAAGCGATCGCATGAGTCCCCGAAACAAACTGCACTCGCACAGCCGCCGCTTCAGCACCCATCACTTCCGCGAAAACTTTATCTAAAGTTTCTCTACCTAAATCATCGTGACCGTAACCGCTTACACCTGCAAAGTGGTGCGCCCCTACACGCTGATTACGAAAGGCTTCCAGCACTCTTTTGAGATTATGCTTGACCTGAGCGTCAATTCCAGAAAAAATCTCTAACAGTGCCTGTTCTGCTTGCCGCAGCTGTTCCAAGCTGTTCATTACTTCCTCGTTAACAAAAATTTATAGATATGCGGATTTTGGGTTCGCGCAGATTAGGCTGAACAATTTCAATACAGGTTACTGCATGACAATTGCTACTTCTACTAAACCTCAAATCAATTGGGTCAATACCCTGTTTTTCATTGGTTTACACCTCGGCGCACTCTTTGCTTTTGTGCCTGGTAACTTTAGCTGGAAAGCAGTCGGTTTGGCTTTATTCCTTTACTGGGTAACTGGCGGCTTAGGTATCACCCTAGGATTTCATCGCCTCGTCACCCACCGCAGTTTCCAGACTCCCAAATGGTTGGAGTATATCTTGGTATTTTGCGGAACCCTGGCTTGTCAGGGAGGGCCAATTGAGTGGGTCGGTACACACCGCATTCATCATTTACATTCCGATACCGACCCCGATCCCCATGATTCCAATAAAGGCTTCTGGTGGAGTCATATCGGTTGGTTGATTTACCACTCTCCTGCTCACGCTAATGTTCCTCGTTTCACCAAAGACATTGCCGAAGACCCAGTTTATCAGTTTTTGCAAAAATATTTCATTTTGATCCAGATTGCTCTGGGTTTATTGCTACTATATCTGGGTGGCTGGTCTTTCGTAGTTTGGGGAATTTTCGCCCGTATCGTTTGGGTTTATCACTGCACCTGGTTGGTTAACAGTGCTACCCATAAATTTGGCTACCGTAGCCATGAATCTGGTGATAACTCCACCAATTGCTGGTGGGTAGCTGTACTGGTGTTTGGTGAAGGTTGGCACAATAACCACCATGCTTTCCAATATTCGGCTCGTCACGGTTTGGAATGGTGGGAAATTGACTTGACTTGGATGACAATTCAATTGTTGCAAGTGCTTGGTCTGGCTACTAATGTGAAACTTGCAGACAAAAAGCAATAAGTAATTTATTATTAGTCATTAGTCTCATGTTTCATACTGGTGACTAATAATTTTTTCGCAACCAATCCATCCATTTTTCCGTTCTGAAATAGCATTCAAAAGTTATTTAGGTCTGCGCTTAGGTAACTAAGGTTGCTATAATCCAGAACGAATAATGTCTCTAAACTTTGCGGCAAGTTACTTTGTGAGTGACTTGATTAGGGTTTCTGTTTGTTTTTCAGGTTTTCATGACTACATCAATAATCAAGACGCAAGAAATAAATAATGACCTTGGTAATTCCGAACTAAGGCTGAAAGATATTATCAAAACTCTACCAAGGGAATGTTTTCAGTTAAATCGTCGCAAAGCTTGGACAACAGTCATCATCAATGTGTTGATGGTAGGTTTAGGCTACTATAGTTTGGCAATTTCTCCCTGGTTTCTTTTACCACTCGCCTGGATTTTTACCGGGACTGCTTTAACAGGTTTTTTTGTCATTGGTCATGATTGTGGACATCGTTCATTTGCCAAACGTCGTTGGGTAAATGATTTGGTGGGACACCTAGTCTTTATGCCTTTAATATATCCTTTTCATAGTTGGCGGATTAAGCATAACCATCATCATAAACACACCAATAAGTTAGATGAAGATAATGCTTGGCATCCCATCAGACCAGAGGTTTTTGGAAGTTGGAATAAAACTCGTCAGTCTGCTTTTGAGTTGTTTATGCGGAAACGCCTCTGGTGGGTAGGTTCTATTGGACATTGGGCTGTTGTGCATTTTGATGCACGGAAATTCAAAGCCAAAGATCAAGCCGATGTTAAACTTTCTGTGGCTGTAGTCGTAATCTTTGCAGCAGTTGTTTTCCCACTACTCATAGCTACCACTGGTGTTTGGGGATTCGTGAAATTTTGGTTTGTGCCTTGGTTGGTTTATCATTTCTGGATGAGTACCTTCACCATTGTTCACCACACTTACCCAGATGTTCCTTTTAAGGCAGCAGATAAGTGGAATGAGGCAATGGCACAGTTATTCGGTACTATCCATTGTGATTATCCCCGTTGGGTAGAATTTCTCTGTCACGATATTAATGTCCACGTTCCCCATCACCTGTCTACTGCAATCCCCTCTTATAATTTGCGCCTAGCTTATAGCAGCATCAAAGAAAATTGGGGTGATTATCTCCATGAGGAATTGAAGTTCTCTTGGCCTTTAATGAAGCAAATTACTAATCAGTGTCAACTGTATGTAACCGATGTTGGTTATCAAACTTTTGACGAATATCGCGCAGGACAATAAACTTCATTTTCTTTAGCATCGCTAGTATGTAGCGTGCTGATTATCCTGAAAAGTAGTACATATTCTGGCAATTTTTTACATGAATATTGCCTCATAAATTGCCAGATATTTATTTGATTGCGGGCTTTTTTAGCACTGCAAGTATGACAGTCTCCAACATAGTCTGATTTCCTTTCTAATTGAACTAATCCCGTGCAATCCACTACTGTTAACTTCGATAATTCTCCTCCCAGTCAGCCTTCTGAGGGTACAACTACACTGCCCTTTACTCTTCAGGATTTGAAAGCTGCTATTCCCGCAGAATGTTTTCAACCAAATGTGAGTAAATCACTGTTTTATTTTTTCCGCGATATCCTAATTATTGGTGGACTGTATGCAGTAGCTCACTACTTAGATTCTTGGTACTTTTGGCCGGTTTTTTGGCTGATGCAAGGCACAATGTTTTGGGCTTTGTTTGTAGTTGGGCATGATTGCGGACATCAATCATTTTCTAAGCATAAATGGTTGAATGATTTGATTGGGCATCTGTCTCACACACCAATCTTAGTTCCTTATCATGGTTGGCGCATTAGCCACAGAACCCATCACAAAAATACTGGCAATATCGATAATGATGAAAGCTGGTATCCTGTGACAGAATCACAATATAAGGAGATGCCTTTATTACAAAAGATAGGTCGATATTATGTCTTTTTATTGGCTTATCCAGTGTATTTATTTAAGCGTTCTCCTAATAAAGAAGGTTCTCACTTTTCACCCAGTAGCCCATTGTTTAAACCCTCGGAAAAATGGGATGTTATTACTAGCACCGTGCTGTGGATTGGGATGGTAGGTTTATTAGGCTTCCTTACCTATCAATGGGGTTGGATGTGGTTGCTTAAATACTACGCTGCACCCTACATTGTGTTTGTAATTTGGCTAGATTTGGTGACATTTTTGCATCATACCGAGCCTGATATTCCTTGGTATCGTGGCAATGATTGGACTTTCCTCAAAGGTGCAATTTCCAGCATTGACCGCAATTATGGTATATTCAACCACATTCATCACGATATCGGTACTCATGTAGCTCACCATATCTTTTTGAATATGCCTCACTATAATTTGCTGAAGGCGACTGAGGCGATTAAACCTGTGATGGGTGAGTATTACCGCAAGTCTGAAGAACCCATTTGGAAAGCATTATGGCGTTCTGCCCTTAGCTGTCATTTTGTACCGGATAATGGGGGTAAGGTTTACTATACCTCTAATCATCAGTAATTTGCTGCTCACAAAGTCTGAAGTTATATAAAAAAAGTCCGCCTTGGCGGACTTTTTTTAGCAAATTTTCCCACCCTTCCCTACAAGATAGTGGGGGAATATGTAGAGACGTTTCATGAAACGTCTCTACATTATATGATTTTGAATTAGAGAAGTTAGGTTAACATAACTGTAAAGTGAAGTATATTTTCAAATTTGTATGACTCTCACTATTGAAGATGTAGAAAGGCTACAACAAAAGCTAGAAGAAGAACAGCAGGACTACCAAATAGAACTGCAAGAAGGAAATATTCTAGTTATGGGGCCATCAGATATTCAATCTAGTGAAATTGGGGCTGAGTTGATTAGGTTACTAGGTAATTGGATAAAACCCCGTAAACTTGGGCGGATATTTGACTCAAGTGGCGGGTTTATTATGCCGAATACTGATTTACGCGCCCCTGATGTTTCTTTTGTAGCGGCGGAAAGATTAAAACGCACTATCAGAGATTTTGCTGAGTTAGTCCCTGATTTAGTAGTTGAAATAAATTCAAAAACAGATAGAATTTCTAAGTTAGAAGATAAACTAAAATTATTTTTAGAGTTAGGTGCAAGGGTAGGATTATTAATTAATCCAGATGAGTTAACTGTAAGTATTTATCGTCCGCATGGTGATGTGAAAGTTTTAAGTTGTGATGATAAGTTAACTATTAATGAGTTATTTCCTGGTTGGGAAATTGCTATTTCTGAGTTATGGCCACCTATATTTGAATAAGTTGCGTGCTACCTCTAGGGGTGTTATTTGCGCCTACAGTAAGCGGTTCAACTTGCAGTAGGCGTGAACTTTAAAAGAAATGTCGGGAGGAAAAAGGCAAAATATTCAATCACAGAGCGATCGCCTACCATCCCACCCTACAATCCTACCATCCTAAAATCTCCCATTCCCTTGGATAATATGTTTAGCAGTAGTTAGCGTCTCTAAACTAATAAACCCCCGACGGTGGCCTTTTTGATTAGACATCCCTAAAAATACTGAGTCGCCCCGCGCCGGGTTGCGGGAAAAACGCGGAGAAGTGTTAATGTAAGTCGCAGCACTGTTCACCCCTAGAGCAAACTGGCGACTTTCTTGATAAGATTCCGTGGCGATAGAGTCAGCATGACCGCTACTATATTGATTAATCCAAGCGATCGCCGCTTCTAAACTATCCACCAATTTAAACGCCACTGTTTTAGTTAAATAAGCCGAACTCCATTCGCCATCTTTTGCTAGCTGTAACTGGGGAAAAGCTTCTACTAACTCCTCATCGCCTTTAATTTCAAAACCTTTTTCTATCAAACTATTCCATAACACCGCCAAAGATGAAGGCATAGCTTGACGATGAATTAAAACTTTTTCAATAGCATTCACCGGATCTGGTTCACTTTCATGACTATCCAGAATCATCCAGCGCACCATTTCCAGACTGCCATTGAGCGACCAATAAAGGTAACAATTACCCATAGCGGATTTTAACACAGGGCAAGTAGCTTGTCGCATGACTTGCTGTACCAAACTAGAACGCCCGTAGGGAATGGCTAAATTTAGGTATTGGTCTTGAGTAATTAAATCCCGCATGGAAGCCCCATGTTCGGCGGTAATCAGTTCTATGCAACCTGGTGGTAAACCAACTTCAGCGATCGCACTTTGGAGAACTTCAGCAATGGCAGCATTAGAGTGACTGGCTTCTGTACCGCCTTTGAGGATGATACTATTGCCAGTTTTCATACACAAACCGGCGGCGATCGCTCCCAAATCGGGAAACGCCTCATAAATAAAGCCAATCACCCCCAAAGGCATTAACTGGGAATAACTTTGAGAATCTTCCGGTTGATAATCAGCGTTTCTTACCCGCCTTAGAGGATCTGAAACTTCCCCCAACTTTTGGAGAATTTCCACAGTAGTTGCTAACCGAGTGGGAGTTAACTTCAGCCAATCTAAAATCAAGTCTGGCACAGCCATTTCCCGACTTGCTTCCAAATCCAAAGTATTGGCTTCTAAAATGTCGTCAAAGGATTCTTCTAGAGCCTGTGCCATTGCCAACACAGCGCGACTGCGATCAGTTCCCTTAGTAGTGCCTAATTTCAGGGAAGCTTGATAAGCGCGTTTGGCACTTTTCATTGTTTCGGGGGAATCATCCAAAGGTGGAACAGTCATGAAATTATCGTCTGTAGGTAAGCCAGACCATGAATGCTGGCAGGATAGCCAACAATACCGCCACCATTGCCCAAGCAATAATACTAGAACCATTGGCTAGTCGCAGTGCTAATGGTAGCCATATAATCACTAGCACGAAAATAATCCCCAACGCTATAGGTAAATAACTTTCGCGCAATTTAGGATGGACAACATTCCACCCACTCCCTGTCCAACGCCAAGCACGCTTATAGGGATAGGTGGTTGACAATTGTTCTAGCATATAACCATTATCTTCTACGACAAAGATTTGCTGACAGCGATCGCAGCCAAATGCTTCTGTCAGTGTAATCGGAATCAACCGCCCCCGACGGCGACAGGGACAGATATATTCAGAGTTTAAATCGATTTTTTCAGGTTTTTTAGATGGCACAACCGTTCTACTGACTTGAGCGTGTTGTCTACAAATTGTGAGAGTTCTATATATTTCTCTCCTACTCAGAGCATCCCTATTGTTTCACACACCAAACACAAAGCTTAACTTAAACCTCCGCGTTCCTCTGCGTGAACCTTCTGGAGCGAGACGCTACGCGAATGCGTGACTCTGCGTTAAAAAATCAGATCAAACATCGGGGATACTACCTCTCCAAATAACTCTTTATCTTCAGTGTAGTGGCAGATGCTGCTAACTGAGGCTATTGATTAACCTTCCTGCCAGGTAGCAACCTTGATTAAAATTTTCTGTATTTTCATCGTAACTAACAAATTTTATGTATCTAGATTTCTTTAACATAGACTGCATGAGCGTGTTAGATATACTTCTCAGCTTAGATGGCAAACACTCTCAAGACAACCCATGTAGTCAAGATATTTCTAAGAGCCAACTATTTGTTTTGCTGATAAGTTGACTGCCAAACAACCTTCTGCACCTGACAACAGGGTTAGGGACTTCCAGATAACAAAACATCCAAAATGTAGGGTGCGTCAGTACAAGTCACCCTAGCTACACCAAGAAAATATTAATTCTGACGCACCCTACTAACTACACCTGACAACAGGGTTAAGGACTTCCAGATAAAAAACATCCAAAATGTAGGGTGCGTCAGTACGAGAAACCCTAGCTATACCAAGAAAATATTCATACTGAAGCACCCTACTAACTGTTAAAAAAAAATCAACCGGTTGAGTGATATGCTTCCGGTCAATTTCTTCTCTAGCGGATTTATGATATGCTTGTTATTTCAAGCGGGTAACGCGATTCGAACGCGCGACATTCACCTTGGCAAGGTGACGCTCTACCACTGAGCTATACCCGCAAACCTCACCCTTTTAATATGCCAAATTTTTTTAGATTTGTCAACTACTCCCATGAAAAAAATTTTTTTTGATTGCTGAGTTCCCTAGAATCAGAATCCAGCAATCATCACTCTCAGCCCACTTCCTCGGACTCTGAGGCTAATTTGCCAACGCTGGCATTGCTAAAAGCTGCTGGTAAGGATTGGGTATTGTGAGCATAGCCATCGGTGAAGCTAGAGCGCAATTGCCGCATTAGGCTAGCCATTTCTAGGGCATTCATCGCATAATCCCAGCCGTGATTAGCTTTAATTCCAGCCCTTTCTAGAGCTTGCTGCATCGTGTCTACTGTCAAAATGCCAAAAACCACTGGTACACCAGTTTGAAAACTAGCAGCCGCAATGCCTTTAGCTACTTCTGAAGACACATAATCAAAATGGGGTGTTTGCCCGCGAATCACAGCACCCAGACAAATTACTGCATCATAACGCTGAGAAAGAGCTAGTTGACGAGCCACAACGGGGACTTCAAAACTCCCTGGAACCCAAACATAATCTACCTGATCACCGTGAGGGTTAGGATCTACACCATGACGCTTCAAGCAATCTTGACATCCTTGCAGCAGTTTTCCGGTAACTAAATCATTAAATCGACCAATCACCACTGCCAAACGTAAAGGTTCTGTTTGAGTGAATGTTCCCTCAAAAACTGCCATGACTGCCTCTTAGATTAACGATACTCTTGTCAATATACATTTCTTCTTTAAAAGTAGAAGAGCAGGAAAACACAATTAGGGACAACGAACCCAGAAAAATTGCTAAATTTATCTGGTGTCTGCATACCTAATCTCGTGTTGCTCCTGCTCTTATCGCATTGTTGCTACTGGATACCCTCCAGACAAGTGCTGCCTTAAACCACAAAAAAGTTTAATAGCCCAACTAAAAGCACTAAAGCAATCCAAACTCCAGAACCAAGCCAGAGGAGTTTTTTAGATTCAACCCAGTTTTGAGGAGTTGCATAGGCGACAGGTACGCCAACAACCAGCACAAAAGACATGGCTACAAGAGCTACTAGAGCAAATTGAAATATTATGGTCATTTTTACTTCTCCCAAGACAGCAGAATTCTTAAGGAAATACTAAAGTAAGAATATCCTCAAGGACGACACTGTGATTTTTCCTTATTTGTAACCTAGCAGAAATTGTCACAATTTAGGTAATCGTCCATAGTCAATAGTTCATAGTTCATAATTGTGAAGATTTGTAAATGGTGGATGGTTGCTGATGACTGATGACTAATGACTAATGACTAATGACTAATGACTAATGACTAATAACTATGGATTTAATTCTTTGTCACACTACAGCCGATTTTGATGCTTTAGGTGCAGCCGTGGGGCTAACTTGCCTGATACCGGGAAGTAAAATTGTCTTGAGTGGTGGCGCACATCCACCTGTGCGGGACTTTTTGGCACTGTATCGGGATGAATATCCTCTGATTGAACGACGTTCGGTAAATCCTGATAAAATTCGTTCTGTGACAGTTGTCGATACCCAACAGCGCGATCGCTTGGGTAAGGCTGCTGAGTGGTTTGATTTACCTCATGTCAAAAATATTACCGTCTATGACCATCATCTCGGTCAAGATTCTGATATTCCTGCCCAGAAATTTTATATTGATGCTGTAGGAGCTACCACAACTCTGATAGCCGAGCAATTACAAAAAAATAACATGACTCTGACTGCTGCTCAAGCCACAGTCATGGCTTTGGGTATTCATGTTGATACAGGTTCTCTTACCTATGACCAATCTACACCACGGGATGCTTTAGCTTTAGCTTGGTTGATGCAGCAAGGCGCGAGTTTATCAGTTATCTCTAATTACCGTGATCCCGGCTTATCTCGCCAATTACAACGCCTGTTAACTACAGCACTAGAAAAATTAGAATATCTTTGTATACGGGGTTATACTATTGCTTGGGTAACTTTAAAGACAGAAGAATTTGTCCCAGGGTTGTCAAGTTTGGCATCGCAATTAATAGAATTAACAGAAATTGATGCGTTATTGTTAGCGGCGGAATATCCCTTAAGTGAAGATGAATCTAGGTTAACAGTGATTGGGCGATCGCAAATCCCTGGCGTACATCTTGACGTATTATTTCAAAAATTTGGCGGTGGCGGACATTCTCAAGCCTCATCTCTCAACTTACGGGGTGCTAATACCCAAGATGTGCTGCAACAAATTTTAGAGGGAATAAAAACAACCATTCCCCACCCACCGACAGCTAGAGATTTAATGTCATCCCCAGTTCGCACCATTCGCCCAGAAACCACCATTGCTGAAGCACAAAGAATTTTGTTACGTTATGGTCATTCTGGCTTATCTGTGGTGGATACACAAGGGCAACTGGTAGGAATTATTTCCCGGCGTGATTTAGATATCGCCTTGCATCACGGTTTTAGTCATGCGCCAGTTAAAGGTTACATGACCACAGACTTAAAAACAATTACCCCAGATACCACACTGCCACACATCGAGTCTTTAATGGTGACTTATGATATTGGACGTTTGCCAGTGTTAGATCATGGGCAGTTAGTAGGGATTGTAACTCGAACTGATGTTTTACGAGAATTACATCAAGCCTATGAAGAAAGAGATAGGTGGGAGGAGGGAGAAACAGGAAGATGGGGAGACAGAGAAGTTAGAATACCTACATTAGCAGAATTGCGCGATCGCCTCACTCCCCAGCTATGGCAACTACTCAGCACAGCTTCCCAAGCCGCAGAAAAACGCGGTTGGCATCTGTATTTAGTCGGCGGTGCGGTGCGAGACTTACTCTTAGCCGAAGCCGCAAATGGCAGTTTAATGATTACAGATATTGATTTAGTAGTTGATGGCTTTCATCAAGCCGCAGATGTCGGTGCAGGAGTAGAACTAGCAAAAGCCCTACAGGAAATTTACCCCGCCGCCCGCTTAGAAATACATGGGGCTTTTCAAACTGCGGCTTTGTTGTGGCACAAAGACGTAGAATTAGATTCCTTGTGGGTGGATATTGCCACAGCCAGAACCGAATTTTATCCTTACCCCGCCGCCAATCCAGAAGTAGAAGCAAGTTCCATTCGTCAAGACTTATATCGTCGAGATTTCACAATAAACGCTTTAGCTTTGCGCCTCACTTCACCCCGTGCTGGTGAACTACTCGATTTCTTCGGTGGGTTGCTAGACTTACAAGCCCAGCAAATTCGGGTATTACACGCCAACAGTTTTATTGAAGATCCTACCAGGATTTATCGTGGTGTACGTTTTGCCGTGCGTTTTGGCTTTGACATTGAAAGACGCACCAAAGAGTATATCCACTATGCTATCAACAGTGGAGTTTACGATCGCACCGCCCAAACTAACAGCAAAACCCCAGCCCTACAAACCCGACTCAAAGCCGAACTGAAACACATCCTGGAAGCCCCCTACTGGCAACCAGCTTTACAATTACTCGACAATTTAGGGGCTTTACAGTGCATCCATCCCACCCTAAAACTCGATTATCAACTTATCCGGCAATTACGTTTACTACAACGCTGTTTGCACAAGTTTGATCCTGCCCAAACTTTCACACCTTGGCAAATGCGTTTAGAAGTATTAATTGCCCACCTAGCCCCGAAATATCGGCATAAAGTAGCGAAAAATTTACAATTGCAAGATGACAGTATCAAACGCTTGCAGAACTTAGCCACGGCTGAAACTGAAGTCATTACATCCTTACCTGAATGTGAACGCCCCAGTCAAATAGTGCAGCTACTCCGCAAATACGATTTAGAAATGTTAATTTTAATTGCCTTGCACAGTCAGAGAAAAATCAGACAGCAAATCTGGCATTATTTAACAACTTTAGCTCATGTCCACCCAATTATCAATGGTAATGACTTAAAGAAATTAGGCTACAAACCAGGGCCACAATATCGACAAATGCTAGATGATTTACTCGCCGCAACTTTGGATGGTGTAATAAAAAATCAGGCGGAAGCAGAAGCCTTTTTAGCCCAGCATTATTAGACAATGTTTGTTAAGAAAATATAGAGACGTTGCAGGAAACATCTCTACATTTAACCCCATTCCTTAAATTAAATCTGGGTCGATATTTAACTCCCGCAGTTTTGCTGCTAAACGTTCCGCTTTGTCTTGTGCTTGTTGTGCTGCTTCTTCTGGTGTCGGGACTATTTCCCCATCTGCTGTGAAAAACCGTAATAGTCCCTGATGAATTCCCAAATACAACCCTAATTGTTGACTCCACAAATGTCCTTGTTCATTTGCTTGTAGAGGTTCGTACTTGCCATCTACTAAATGAAAACCTACAAATTCCAAAGTGTAGGGATCAAACCAGAAATAATCAAGCGTGCGAAAGGTATCTTGATATATTTCTTTTTTTAAACCTTTGTCAGTATTCACTGTGGAATCTGATAGAATTTCTAAAATAAAATGGGGGTATTTTCCGTCTTCTTCCCAGACTACCCAACTTTTGCGAGTTTTGCGTTCTGTTCCCAGCACTACGAAAAAGTCAGGCCCCCTAAAGTATTCTGATTTACGTTGGTGGGGACTGTAATAAATCGTCAGGTTTCCTGCGGCATAAAAATCATTTCTCTCTCGCCACAGCAATTCTAAGCAGGTTAACAGTAGGATGATTTGTCGCAGATGTAGTTCTGTTTCCAAGGGAGGCTCGTCACTGTATAAATCACTAGGGGGAAATGTCACATCTGAACAGATGCCTGTTTGAGATTCTAATTCTGAAGCTATGGTCATAGAATGTATACGGCATCAAGTGTTGATGAGTTTATTTTAGCAATGTTATGGGAGGCGATCGCCTATCGTCATTTAAGTAATTCCATAACAAAATGTAACAATAGCAACTTACACACTAGCTAGATTCATCATGTCCCTTGCGTCAGTCCTACAACTTGATTAATATTTAATTGTTATATTCCTATGTAGTTATAATGAATGAATCGCAAAATAACTACCTTGTAAACCTAACTGCACACTCTCAGAAAGAAGCCGCAAAGCATACGGGCAAGTTATAATTCTTTTGCGGACGAGCGTAACAAAAATTTATGAGTAATCCCCTTTTACAAGCCTTTTTCGTGGGCAGAGCCTTAGCAGAAGTAGTGAATGAACGCCTAGAAGTCGCTTTGACTGATGCTTTGAGCGAAATAGGTAAATTTGATGCAGAAGCTAGAGAACAGCTACGCCAATTTACCGAAGAAGTTCTAGAACGGGCAAACCGCGCCGCAGATGCGGCTCAAACAGGACAAACTACTACAGGCAGTAAACCAGCAGGTGGCGGTGCAGTTGACTTACAAGCAACAGTTGATGAACTGCGAGCAGAAATTGCCCTATTGCGAACCGAATTACAACGTTATCGCAGCAGTTCTTGATACATTTGCTCAATAGTCAATAGTCGCAAATAATTGACAAATAGCTCTTTGTAAAAAACAGTTTAGGGTTAAGAGTGTCTTTTGTTCCAGGTGATTCAGTAAATCAACAACGGTACGCACACAATATGGAAACCAGTTATTCAGATAAAGCATACCGTTGGAATCGTGAAAACTACTCTAGTAAGCGTCGGTTTGTAGACATTTGGTCATTTGTCTTGACTTTAATGTTCAAACTGTGGCGTTACAACAAATCTTGGAGTTATCCTGGCGGTGTGACTGAAGCTAAACAGGCGGCGCGGCGTAAAGCTCAAGCTGTCTGGATTCGTAATACTCTGCTGGAGTTGGGGCCGACTTTTATTAAAGTGGGACAGTTATTTTCTACCCGCGCTGATATATTCCCTAGTGAATATGTCGAAGAGTTGGCAAAACTTCAAGACAAAGTACCTGCTTTTAGCTACGAACAAGTAGAAAAGATTGTTGAGCAAGAACTAGGTAAGAAAATTCCTGAACTTTTTCAAAGTTTTGAACCGATTCCTTTGGCAGCTGCTAGCTTGGGACAAGTACACAAAGCGGTACTACATAGCGGCGAAGCAGTCGTTGTCAAGGTACAGCGTCCTGGACTGAAAAAGTTATTTGAAATTGATTTACAAATTCTCAAGGGGATTGCTCGCTATTTCCAAAATCATCCCAAATGGGGGCCGGGGCGAGATTGGATTGGTATTTATGAAGAATGTTGTCGCATTCTCTGGGAAGAAATTGACTATCTCAATGAAGGTAGAAATGCTGATGCCTTTCGCCGAAATTTTCGCGGCTATGATTGGGTAAAAGTCCCGAAAGTGTATTGGCGTTACGCGTCGCCAAGGGTACTGACTTTAGAATATGTGCCGGGGATTAAAATTAGCCAATATGAGGCTTTGGAAGCAGCCGGGTTAGATCGTAAGGTAATTGCGCGTCAAGGGGCGCAAGCATACCTCATGCAATTACTCAATGATGGCTTTTTCCATGCTGATCCCCACCCTGGCAATATTGCGGTGAGTCCTGATGGCTCGCTGATTTTCTACGATTTTGGGATGATGGGGCGGATTAAATCTAATGTCCGTGAGGGGCTAATGGCAACGCTGTTTGGTATCGCCCAAAAAGATGGCGATCGCGTCGTCCAGTCTCTGATCGATTTAGGTGCGATCGCACCCGTGAATGACATGGGGCCGGTGCGGCGTTCTGTGCAGTATATGCTGGACAATTTCATGGATAAGCCGTTTGAAGCCCAATCAGTAGCAGCAATTAGTGATGATTTATACGAAATAGCTTATAATCAGCCGTTTAGATTTCCTGCAACTTTTACTTTTGTGATGCGGGCTTTTTCCACCCTAGAAGGAGTAGGCAAAGGTCTAGATCCAGATTTTAACTTTATGGAAGTTGCCCAACCTTATGCAATGCAGCTGATCAACAATATGAGTAGTTCAGATAGCAATAGTTTACTTAATGAATTAAGCCGCCAAGCAGTACAAGTTAGTACCACTGCCTTCGGCTTACCACGGAGATTAGAAGATACCTTAGAAAAACTAGAACGGGGAGATATGCGCCTGCGGGTGCGTTCTATCGAAACCGAACGTTTACTCAGGCGGCAAAGCAATATTCAGCTGGGCATGAGCTATGCTTTAATCATCAGTGGATTTACCCTTTCAGCTACTATTTTATTAGTTAATCATTATGTATGGTTAGCAGGGCTGGCTGGTTTAATTGCCGCCGCCATCTCCGTCACACTCATCCGATTGCTCCTCCGCCTCGACCGTTATGACCGTATGTATTAATTTTGGCATCAAAAAGCTATGAAACTTAACTTCACGGGTCTTAGTGATCCGGGACTTGTGCGTTCTAATAATCAAGATCATTACTACATCGACCCAGAAGGGCGATTTTTCATCGTTGCTGATGGGATGGGTGGTCATGCGGGAGGTGAAGAAGCAAGTCGCATTGCCACCAAGGAAATTCAAGAGTATTTGCTGGCTAACTGGAATGCCTCTGAGTCACCGGAAAAGTTGCTAGAACAAGCTTTATGGCAGGCTAATGAAGCCATTTTACAGGATCAGCAAAGTCATCCTGAACGGGCTGATATGGGTACAACAGCCGTTGTCGTCATTTTTTATCATGATGCGCCTTGGTGCGCCCATGTCGGAGACTCTCGGCTGTACCGGTTGCGAAAGTCGCAATTAGAACAAATTACAGAAGACCATACTTGGGTAGCTAGAGCCATTAAAGTCGGCGATATTACCGCCGAAGAAGCCCGCATTCACCCGTTTCGCCATGTCTTATCCCGGTGTTTAGGTCGGGACGACTTATCCCAATTGGATATCCACCAGTTAGATGTGACTATTGGCGATCGCTTACTGTTATGCAGTGATGGTCTGACTGAAGAACTGATTGATGAAAAAATCGCTGCTTGTCTCTATGACACTCCCATTTTAGATACAGCTGCTAAGTCTCTGGTAGAAGCCGCTAAAGAACAAGGTGGACACGATAACATCACTGTCGTGATTGTGGCTATTGAATGAAATTCTGCCAATAGTCATTAGTCATTAGTCATTAGTCATTAGTACAGTTAGTAGTTTTATGGACAAATATCCTCAAGCTACTTTTCCCGGTGTTACCCAGAATGGGCAAACTACAATACCCTCTATCCCTAAGCTAAAAGCCGATGGGACTACTTTTTCACTTCTCCTAATTGTTTTGATTGCCTCGTATCAACCGCGTTTTCTGGCTCTTGCACCTAGGCTTGACTCCTTTTTTAGCGATATACGCAGGAAGCTTGTAGTAGCTGGACTTTCACCCCTCGGTTTGATAGTCATTAGCTCTTGGAGATTTGTCTATATTTTACTATTTTTTATGATTAAAACGACGAATAGTTATAACACCTGTTGCCAGGGAATTTTGACTTATTCAAGTAAAAATACTCAACATTTTGTTCAATTTGAGCATTTTTCCTCTTTACCTCTTGATACAAATACTCTTAGCCACCAAAATTTCCCAATTGGCGGCTATATTTACACAATTTGGTCGGTTGACATCTTGCACCTCATAATATAAGACGCATATAATGCGATCTTAATACCTTTGTTTTTTCACCTTGGGATGGACATCTCCATCCAGGAGCAATTTCCAGTTCCAGGTGTTGACTAGAGGTAGATTCACACCTGCCACCAACTACAATTCAGCCTGAGACTGCCTCGGCAGACTTGGGTTATATGTCAGTAGGTTCAGGTGCAAAATATCCCGACAGTAGAAATCTCCGCACAAAGGATATGGGCAATCTGTCAAATAATTGTTATCTTTCTTAATACAGAGACAAATATGGGACAGACCATAAATCTAGCCCTATACCTGTAGGACTTCTGTCACCGAAATTTACTTTAAGCGTTGTCTGTTTAGGAGTCTAACCATGAATCAACCCATTCAACTCTCATTGGAACAGCAATTCAGCATTCGGTCATTTGCTACTCAGGTGCAAAACATGAGCCATGAGCAGGCTAAAGACTTCTTGGTGAAGTTGTATGAGCAAATGGTCGTGCGCGAGGCAACTTATCAGGAGCTACTGAAGCATCAGTGGGGCTTAGATTCTGGCTCCACTATGGCATAGAGTAGTTTTTGTGTCGCAGTGGGCGACCTCCTTCTCTTGCTCGGTTCCAGAGAGGAAAGGGGCTGGGGATGCTGGGGCGTCAACTCCAAGCAAATTCAACTCAACCTAGGAAAAGCTGATAACCAAAAGCGCAAAACAGCAATTGATTTAGCTAGTAATTTCCATGCGTTTTCACTGACTTTCGACTTATTTGCCAAAGCAGTAGTTTGCAACCATTAGTTACTTTCTACTAATCAACTGTGAACCTGTACTTATGAACCCTTACTGCTCAAATGTTTATAAGCACGATCAACAACTTGCTGATTTGTAACTAGGCACGGTTTGGCAGCTAGCACTAATGCTTATTATATTTATTCCCAATAGTGCTTACAACCTAAATATATTTAATTTTTATAAAAGTTTACATTTTTCTAGAAAACACAATTTTATTATCCTGCCAAGGTCAAGGCAAACAGCAGCAAGTATTCTCTAACCAGAGATATCAAAGGCAGAATCGGTGTCAATGGCTTCTAGCTTGGCTAAAATTTGGGGCTTAATCTTTTCATATTCCTGTTTCAGCAGGTTTTTACTCAGTTGGGGTTCAGCAGTACCGGCTAAGGTTTTGGCTGTGTTGAGCCACTGTTGCAGTCGTTGACGTTGAGCAGTAGCGATACTAGCAACTAGAACATGAAAAGAGCGATGGGGGGATTCCCGCGCAAAGAACAGGAGACGATAATGACCTACTTGGGACAGTAAGCTGACGGTATCTTGACCTAAACTCGTTTTCAGATCAAGGTAATAAGGCAACCACTTAGTACCATGTTGGCGGTTGTAGAGAACAGTAATCCACAGTAACATGGGGTGCGGTGTAGTAATCAAGAGGAATTGATTATAGCGATTGCAAACAAAAAAATTGAGAATGTCCTGTTGTGGTAGCATCACCCATAGGGCTGGTTCAACCTCCCCATTAACATTGATGGGTTGAGGAAAAACAATATTGGCAATTGGTTTATTTTGCGGCCAAGAATTGCTAGAACTGATTTTAAGTTTGGCAGGAGCTAACTGCAATGGTGAGTTAACTTTTGTCTTTTGTTGAGGTTCAGCCGTAATGGTGATGGTATGAGTAGGTTGAGGATGCTCGTCTGGAATGGGGCGAGTTTGATGGTGCTGGGCGATATTTTCGATAATTTGCAGGATTTCGCTAATACTTTGTGGGCGATCCTGGGCTTTTTTGGCTAAACAACTCATTACCAAATTTTCCACTTCTTGAGGCAGGAGTAAGTGAGGCGCAACCTCTCTAAAAGTGCGTGGTGGTTGTTGGTGATGTGTTTTGTACCATGCGCCAAAAGAATGGGTGGATGCCAGTAATGGCATTTTGCCTGTCAGCATTTCAAACATCATTACACCCAAACTATAGATATCAGAACGATTATCTAGTTCTTTGCCCTCCATCTGTTCTGGGGATGAATAAGCCAGCGTTCCCAAATAAAATTTTGTGTGATCACCATCGCTCTGTAATAATTTAGCAATCCCAAAGTCTAAAATCTTCACTAATTCCCCAAAACTGGCATCTTGGAGGACTAGCATATTGCTGGGTTTAATATCACGATGAATAATCGGACAAACTGAGCCATCAACTGGGATACCATCATGAGCGCACTGTAAACCTAGGCAGATTTGGCGTACCATACTCACAAATCTAGGTAAAGATAATGGTTGTTGCCGGATGATTTGGTTGAGGCTTTGACCTTGTAGATATTCCATGACATAGAAGGGGGTTTGATTTTCATCTAGGCCATAGTCCATGACTCGCACAATATGAATACTTTTTTGCCCAAGTAAAGCACAGGTTTTTGCTTCTCGCTCAAAACGTTCTTGCAGTCGCATCTTTTCATTTTGCATAGACAGGGCGAGAAACTTGACAGCAACAGGTACGCCTCCCAACAAAACATCTTTAGCACGATATACTCTACCCATTGCTCCAGTGCCAATTAATTCTTGCAACTGGTAGCGGTTGCTAAGAACACGACCAATGTTGGGGTCTGACATAGAAAATTCGACTCCAATGTTCAACAAATGTAAATTACACTTACCTATGAAGTAGGTGTGAAGTGCTGGGGTGGAAAAGTGCAATTAAAGATGGAAATGAGTAGACTGACATCTTGCACCAGTTGCGTTATGGCAATTACACGGCGGCGATGCACTCCTAAAAATTCGCTCAAACCCTGAATTTTACGTTGTGGGCATTGCCAACCCTAGGTTGATTGAGAATGGTGCGAGATATCAATAGATGTATCCTCATGTTCTGCACTTGTGATGTAATGTTAGTTTGCCCAATTTTGATGCACGAGATAACTGAATTTATCCTCAGTCTCTAATTATTTAGGGGTTGAAGTTCTAGTTTGGCTTCCATTGTACTGGTTAAAAAATGACCTGCCATGACACCGCTACTGAGAGAATATGTGACATCAGAATTGCGGTGCATGGTTTCAAATCCACTACGACGGTGGCGATCGCTAATCACCCAGTAACGTTGCACAATGGTATCTAACCCAATCCAGCCTTCACCTTCAATCTGACCTAAAATACTATGCTGAACTAAAAAAGTATATTGACGTTCTCCCTCATGCAATCGTCCCTTATACTGTAAAGATATATCTGGGCGATCGCTCCCTGGAAATATGAGTTTTGTAGCCATAGTAAACCAATTATCTCGATTCCAAGCTACCAAGGTCATACCCTTCACATTAATTGGCAGTCCATGACGTTCTAGCCAACTGCCTTGAATTGTCCAGCGTCCTGGTTGCAATAAAAAAGTATGAGCCACCTTGTGTGTTCCTTACTTTGAACGAGTAGTCCTTAGCTACAAAGATATATTTGTAACTGCACAAATGTCAGGTATCAGATGAGTGGGGATTGGGGAGTAGAGTTACTCAGCATCAATGCGGTGAACTTCTCCTAATAAGACTTCACCGGGTGCGCCTGTGACTGCGGGTAAATTGCCAGGTATACCCAGTTGTCGCCAATAAGCTAAAACAGCAAAGGCGATCGCTTCTTTAAAATTAGCATTCAAGCCAACATCATCGGTAGTTAAAACTGGTACTTCTCCCAACAAAAACTGTAACCTTTGCTGCAAATACAGATTACAACTGCCACCGCCACATAAAAATACACGGTTGGGCATTTCTGGCAAAAAGCTGCGGTAACTATGGGCAATGGAAGCCGCAGTTAGTTCTGTCAGTGTTGCCAGCATATCAGATGGACTCAATTGATAGGGTGCGGCATCTTGAAAACACTGTTGCAGGTAATCTAGACCAAATAACTCTCTACCTGTGGATTTAGGCGGATGTAGGTGAAAATATGCTTGATTTAGCCATTTCTCTACCAGAGGATAGCAAGGAGTACCGCTAGCTGCCCATTTACCATCTTCATCGTAGGTTTTAGCACCGTCTGTTAATTGCTGTACGGCTAAATCTAGTAAACTATTACCGGGGCCAGTATCCCAACCGCGAATTTTATTCAACCAGTCATCACGACGCGGGGGAATATAAGTCACATTCCCTATACCACCGACATTTTGTATACAACGTCCCTCTTGAGGATGACTGAGCAAAAACGCATCTACTCTAGGTACAAGGGGTGCGCCATGACCACCGATAGCAATATCCGCTACTCGAAAATTACTAATAGTGGTAATTTTTGTCAAGTGGGCAATCACGGAACCACGACCGAGTTGTAAAGTATAACCAAGGGAATTTTTTCCCAGTTTCCCATACTCAGGCGGTCGATGATATACGGTTTGACCGTGGGAACCAATCAAAGTTGCTTGTTTGTGTTTTGTTTGAATATTTTCGGCAGCTTGGGCAAAACACAGAGCGATCGCATCATCTAATTCTGCTAATTCTGCCATAGAAATGGCTGCACCAGCGCAAACATCCAAGATTTTTGTTCTCAGTTGTTCAGGATAGGGATAGGTTTCCCCGGCTAGTAACTCTACTTGCAAATCCAAATCTGTACCAGAAATTTCCACCAAAGCCGCATCTATACCATCGACAGATGTGCCACTAATTAAACCTATCACACGGGTTGGGGTAGCAGTTTGTCCAGTTTGGTGCATATACAGAGAGTTTTGTGCGGCTTGCAAGGGGTAGTTTAATTCATCCCATTGTCAGTGTCAAAGATGGAAGTTGCCAATTTGCGTTGGTGCAGCGAAAATTATTTGCTGTTGCTCGATTATGGGAGAGATACCCAACTTCTCAAAGAAGTCGGGTATCTGGTGTTGACATTTTTTTAAGTTGAACTACTTACTTTTTTACCAAAAAATAGGCGTTAGCATACTCAGGTAATTGTCGGATATGTCGGCGAAAAGCGGTTTGATTGGGGAAAATACCGGCTAAAAAATCGAGTTGATACAAGTTAGGTAAAAATGCTCCGCCTGTATCTGCAATCACTCCCATTTGTAGCTGTTTACGTCCTCCTTGATTATGCTCAAGGACAACGATTCTACCTAAACCAATATTTAACACATCACCGGCAAAGGTAACACCGGGTTTAATCGAAATTTTCGCATCTATTTTGTGTCCATAGCCTTTGATAGCATCAACTTGTCTAAAATACCAATAGCGTTTTTGTGCTGTCGCCCTTAAACCCTTGATATAAGACATTCCGTTATTTCTATCTACGTTAAAAAAGCCCTTGGAACCATCTAAAAAATTGATGAGGATGGTTCCTTGCATTAACGCCTCTTCTAAACCATTCCGGGTTAAATAAGCTAATGGTTCTACTTTGCCGAATTCTTTACCTCCGGGTTCATAAATACCCGATAAGACATCTTGCTTTGTATACTTGGTGTAAAATTTATCTTCTGTTGAATTATCTTTTAAACTGTAGAGTGGTGTGTTATAGGTTGAGGTTCTCTGGCGTGAACCTGGATGAGTAAACACTGCATATTTAGTCAGGCGTAGTTGCTTTTGGTGAGGTTTTGCGGGATTATATGGTTTCCATCTGATGACGCGAAAATGTCTATTAATAAAGTTCGGGTTTTGTAAGCGAGTAATGCGATTGTTAGCAATGTCCTCTTGGAGAACATCAATCATAAAATCTAAAGTTTTCAGTATATCTTTAGTAGTAACTTTTTGGGTACTCAGGAGTCCAGGGCGTAAAATATCTGGATCATCTTCACCGTGTTCTTGAAAATATTTTCTAGTATTCACAAGAACGCTTAATAAATCCGATTGATTAAATTTAACTTGTTTTGTTGGTAGTTGTGCGGGTGATAAAATCTGATTACCGTTGACACTAAATTTATAGTTTCGCCACTCATCAATAATTGGATATTTAACTGATGTTGTTGCTAAATTTTGGTCAGGTTTCGGTGTTTGGTGCTGCGTGATACTTTCAGTAGATTTTGATGAATTAGTAATTAAACTACTCTGAGAAAAATTCCCAGTGAAAGCAACTGATTGCAGAGAAGTTTGAGAAAAGTTTGCGGAAGTGATAGGAAAATTAGCTAACTGCTTTAAATTTAATTTTTGCTGATTCTGCTGTTGTGTGGCTATATCGTGATTTTTTGTCTGCTGATATAGATAACTACTAGCCAAACCTATAATTGATATTGTAGCAACACCTACTATTAGTCTGAGTTTATGGCTGAATAAGTTACTCATAATTTAGTCAAGAATCTCGCAATATAAATCTGCTCATGCGTTAAATACGCATATCTTTAGGCTGGAAACCTCTTCCATTCTTCGGGAGAAACTCAACCTAACAGTGCATTATAACTTGCACTCATAATTACTATGCTTATACCAAAAGTTCAGTTTATATCTTTCTCAGGATTAATGAAAAATTGGCTGGATTTCTGCACAATCGCTAATACATAGAAATATCAGGTTGTCAATGCGTAATTTATAGCCAAAAAGCATCAAATGCTACTGTTAATATTTGCACATCGCAGTTAAATTATCCGTATTTTGGAAAAGATTAACACAATATGTTAAGTGTTCCGATTAATCGACCTTTACCTCATCACCCTCGCTTAGTGACATCTTTACCGGGGCCGAAAGCCTTGGCTATGATAGAACGCGATCGCGCTGTTACGTCTCCTTCTTATACCCGTGACTATCCCCTAGTTGTAGCACGCGGTCAGGGTTGTATGTTAGAAGATGTAGATGGTAATGTATTTCTGGATATGACCGCAGGTATCGCTGTCACCGCCACCGGACACGCGCACCCAGAGGTAGTCAAGGAAATTCAAACCCAGGCGGCGCGGTTAGTACACATGTCGGGGACAGATTTTTATTATGAGCCGATGGTGGAACTAGCGGAACATTTGGCGATTCGCGCCCCTTTTCCTCATGGTGCGAGGGTATTTTTCACCAATTCCGGCGCAGAGTCTAATGAAGGGGCGATGAAATTAGCTCGATATTACACTAAGCGATCGCTGATTATCGCTTTTTTAGGAGCATTTCACGGACGCACCTATGGCGCAATGTCCCTCACAGCTTCTAAAACAGTACAACGCGCTAATTTTGGGCCGTTAGTTCCTGGGGTGACACATATTCCCTATGGTACTCACGCCAGTTTGGATTATTTAGAACAACAGTTATTTAATACCATCCTACCGCCCCAGGAAGTAGCAGCAATTGTAGTTGAGCCGATTCAAGGGGAGGGCGGCTACATCGTCCCGGAAGACGGATTTTTGCCCAGAATTCGAGATATCTGCAATCGTCACGGCATATTAATGATAGTCGATGAAGTGCAATCAGGCATGGGGCGTACAGGTTGCTTATTTGCCATTGAGCATTGGGGTGTGATGCCTGATATTATGACTACAGCTAAAGGAATTGCTAGTGGTTTACCTTTAGGTGCGATAATCGCCCGTCCTGAGTTGATGACTTGGCCGCCTGGTGCTCACGCTACCACATTTGGAGGCAATCCTGTAGCTTGTGCGGCGGCTATTGCGACGCTGCGACTATTAGATAGTGGTTTGATGAGCAATGCTACCCAAATGGGAGAAATCTTAAAAGCTGGACTGACTCGACTGCATGAAAAATTCCCCAGGATGTCTTTACCGAGGGGTAAAGGTTTGATGGTAGCTGTGGATTTATTGGATGGTGCAGGACATGATGATAGCAGATTGCGCGATCGCATTATTCAAGCTGCCTTCTTACGTGGTTTATTATTACTCGGTTGCGGTAAAGCGGCTATTCGTTTTTGTCCACCTTTAGTGATTGACAGTCAGCAAATTCACACCGCTTTAGATATTCTGTCTGAGGTTTTAAAGCAGGAGTGTTAGAGGCAACATTTTATGTGCGCGATCGCCCTAATATGGCATCATCTTTGATGAGCGATCGCGGCCAAACTTTGCCAAAAAAAATCCGAAAAGTTGCAAGTTTGATTTGAAGCTTAAAACAATCAATCTTGAGGCATGATTATGAACAGCTATCATCACAAACATAACATCTGTTGGGGTAGGGAACAGGGAACTCTTAACAGGGAACAAGAAAAGATCAGCATCGAAAACTTATCATAAGTAATTAGCCGGACATTATTTAAAGTAATTAGATGAGCAAAAATTAGAAGTTCTTGAGGCATACTGTCAACAAACCTCAAGAACCAAATTGGATGTATTGCGTGAATTTATTCGTGGGTTGTCAAGGAAAGTGAAGAAAGATGAGCGATAGTTAGCAGATTGATTCCTGTTGATTAACCCTCAATCTGGCAATATGAGACACTGAAAATTTTTAGCCAAATCTACCGCTAACGTAGTCTCTAGTGTCTTCCTGTTTGGGGTTGTTGAAAATTACTTCTGTTGCGTCGTGTTCTACTAGGTAGCCGATACGTCCACCTGTTTCTGTAGACCTGACATTGAAAAAGGCTGTCATGTCAGAAACCCTGGCAGCTTGTTGCATATTGTGGGTGACAATGACAATGGTGTAGCGTTCTTTGAGTTCGTGAATTAGTTCCTCAACTCGCAAGGTAGAAATGGGGTCTAAAGCAGAGCAAGGTTCATCCATGAGGATAATTTCCGGCTGTACAGCGATCGCTCGTGCAATACACAACCTTTGTTGTTGTCCACCAGATAAAGATAACCCACTTTGCCGCAGTTTATCCTTGACTTCATCCCATAATGCGGCTTGGCGCAAACTCCTTTCTACTAACTCATTCATATTACCTTTGTAGCCATTAATTCTAGCTCCAAAAGCAATGTTTTCATAAATTGATTTGGGGAATGGGTTTGGTCTTTGAAATACCATGCCAATCCGCCGACGTACCTCTACTGGATCGATATCCGGCGCATACAAGTTTTTGTCATAATAAAAAACTTTCCCTTCTGCCCGAAATGATTCAATTAAATCATTCAAACGGTTATAGCAACGCAGCAATGTACTTTTACCACAACCAGAAGGGCCAATAAAGGCTGTCACCTTATTTTTTGGTATATCTAGCCAAATATTCTGCAAAGCCAGAAACTTGCCATAGTAGACATTGAGATTTTCCGTTTTTAATACGGTTTCTGTATTGTTCACTGTGCTAATTTGAGTAGGCATAAATGGTCTAGTTTACTTTTTAGGGATAAGTGAGCAATCTGACTCAGCTATGAGAGAATTAATCTTTAAGCTTTTTGCCGGGTTGCCCAGCGAGCGATGATACTGGTGAGCAGCACCATCAATACCAAAATCAACGAAGCAGCCCAGGCTAGAGATTGCCAATTTTTGAAGGGAGAAATAGCAAAGTTATAGACTAAAACAGCGAGGGATGCTGTGGGTTTAAACAGGCTATCAGGCCAAAAAGGCGAGAATAAAGCAGTAAATAATAAAGGTGCTGTTTCTCCAGCCGCCCGTGCGATCGCTAGTGTGGCTCCAGTGACAATTGCTGGTAAGGCCGCAGGTAAAACAACTTGGGTAACAGTTTGAAAATTCGTAGCTCCCAACCCTACAGATGCTTGTCGCAAATCTTGGGATACTAACTGTAAGGCTTCATCTGTAGTTCTAACTATAATTGGCAACATCAAGATTGATAAAGCAAATCCTCCGCCTATGGCAGAATAAGAACCTAGATTAAATTTTACTAATGTCAATACCACAATACCATAGGCAAATACACCAGCAATAATCGAAGGTACTCCACTTAAAACATTAGTGGCAAAGCGTATCCATCTTGCTAATTTACCGGAGCTAAATTCTGTTAAATAAATTGCCGCAATCACACCCACTGGGATACTAATTAATGCACCAATACCTACCATTAATAAAGTTCCCAATATCGCATTACCAAAACCTCCACCTTCCCTTAAAGGTGCGGGTGGCAGTTCGGTAAATACGCTCAGATTCAAGCTGCTAAAACCTTGAATCAACACGTAAGAAAGTACAGCCAATAAAGGCAAAAGTGCCAATCCTCCACAAATAAATGCCAATACCGTCATCGCAGTATTAAACATTGTCCGGGGAGAAGTAGAGGCGCGAGTTAAAGTCCTTTTGGGAAAATCAGCAGTCATAATTTTATCCACAACTCTGCTATATTCGCTTGACTCGCAGCACGATCAACTCAGCTAAAATATTGACTGCCAGAGTCAAAACAAACAAAACTAAAGCAGCATACATTAAAGCTGCTACTTGTAGACCACTCGCTTCTGAAAACTGGTTTGCTAATAGAGAAGAAATTGTATTGGCTGGTGCTAGCAGGGAGATGTTGATATTGTTGGCGTTACCAATCAACATGGTGACAGCCATTGTTTCACCCATTGCTCGTCCTAGTGCTAACATGACAGCACTGACAATGCCAGAAAAGGCAGCCGGAATCATCACTTGTAAAAGTGTTTCCCAGCGAGTAGCCCCCAGTCCTAAAGATGCTTGCCGCAGACTAGGCGGTACAGAAATTAAGGCATCACGGGATATGGCTGTGATGATGGGCAATGTCATAATTGCCAGAATCACCCCCGCCGGTAACATTCCCGGCCCCGTGGGAGGAGTGCTAAAAATTGGCAACCAGCCAAAAGCACTATGCAGCCATTTTCCCAAGTCGGTGAGGATCGGGATTAACACAAAAATCCCCCAGATACCATACACAACGCTGGGAATAGCTGCCAGCAGTTCTACTAAAAACACTAATACCGTTCTGATTTTCAGTGGGAGAAAATCTTCACTCAATAATATAGCTGTACCAACACCTATTGGCACGGCGAGTAACAGACCCAGAAAAGAACTGACCAGAGTTCCATAAATTTGAGGTAGTACCCCATATTCTTCCTTGACTGGGTTCCAAGCACTTTTAGCTAAGAAACTCGCACCAAATTCTTTGATGGCAGGCCAAGCTTCAATAGTGACTTGCAACGCTATCCATAATAAAGTGCCAGCGATCGCTAGCGCAAAAATCCGCGTCAGCCAAATAAAGCCTCGATCTAAAGACTGTTCTAATTCCGAGCGACTTTTAATCGCTGATGGCAGATTTGAGGAATTTGTCGCCATGACTACTGATTGTAAAAATTAAATCCGAGATAAATGTGAGAAGCAACCAGCTAAAGCAAATTTTTGCCGCCTAATGTGAGATTTGTACAACCTAGGCTGTTCCGGCTTTGTGGCTGTTAATGTTTAGCCAGGGATCAACCAGATGAGTTGATTATTCCCAAATTGGCTATAGCTGAATATGCTAAATGCAGATTTTCCTGACTGAGTTTAACTCATCTTGTCAGCCTACTTGCTAGCACTGGTGCTACCACCAACAGCAATTTTGTAATCTGGGTTGATTTGATCTGCCGCCGTCGCCACTTTCTGAACTACATTTTGAGGTAAAGGAACATATCCTAACTCGGCTGCAACTTTCTGTCCTTCAGTCAAACCATACTCGATCATCGCTTCCATCGCTTTGCCTTTGGCGGCATCAGGATAGTTTTTATAAGCCAAAATCCACGAGTAGGTAACTATGGGGTATGAGTCAGCACCTTCTGGATCTGTGATAAAGGCGCGGAGGTTTTCTGGTAAAGTTACTGCTTCTAGAGTTTTAGAAGCTGACTCATCTGTAGGTACGACGAATTTGCCACTCTTGTTTTCTAAAGCAGCAACATTGAGTTGATTTTGTTTAGCATAGCCATACTCAACATAACCAATTGCACCTTGAGTCTGTTGAATTTGGGCGGTAACACCTTCATTACCCTTAGCACCAACACCTACTGGCCAGTTTACTGTTTTGCCATCACCTACTTTGGATTTCCAATCAGGACTAATCGCACTCAGGTGTTTGGTAAATACACCAGTAGTACCACTACCATCAGAACGATGTACTACTGTGATGGGTTGGTTGGGAAGGTTGACACCGGGGTTAGCAGCAGCAATTTTGGGGTCGTTCCAAGTTTTGATGTTACCCAAGAGAATATCAACATAAACTGGCCGTGGGAGCTTTAACTCTTGTACACCAGGCAGGTTATAAGCCAAAACAATGCTACCAGCTGTCATCGGCAGCAATAACACACCTTTATCAGCCGCTACTTTTTGGATTTCTTCATCCTTCATCGCCACATCGCTGGCACCAAAGTCTACTGTACCTTTGAGAAATTGCTCAACGCCGGCACCACTACCCACTGACTGATAGTTGACTTGCAAATTGGGGTATTTTTTGTTTAAGTCTGTGAACCAGCTTTGATATAAGGGAGCCGGAAAAGATGCACCTGCTCCTGTCAATGCCACATTACCACCAAGATCCAACTTGGCAGGGCTGGAGGCTGTAGCATCTTTAGCAACCCCAGAGGTGGCATCATTAGTTGCACTATTGTCTGAGGCTTGCTGTCCACCACAAGCAGCGAGGCTAATTGTCAGTGCAAATACTGAAGCAATAGCTGGAATGCGGTTCATTTTTGGGGAATTTAGATGTGAAAGCATAGCTGTCAGTTTTGAGTAAATTTCCACATAGGCTTTTCTAAGCTACTCCTTATAGGTAGGACTTAAGGTTAAGGTGAGGTTAATAAAAGAAAAAAAAACAGATTTTTTTTCAGACTTAATTACCATGAGGGTATCATGATTTTTATGCTAAATTTTATACAAAGTTTCAGTAAACAATGTATTTGTTGATGCTTCCTACCATCTATCATCAGCATTTACAAAACTCTATCATTGGATGGGAATCAATAATTGGCTGTAGCGATCGCGGATTTGACTGGTATGCGGTGCAGATTTGAAAAAATATTCATGAAAATAGCCAAACCGGAAAACTGAAAAATTTAGAGGTGCGATCGCCTCCAACAAGTTCACAAAACATCGCTGATCCAGTTCGTATTCATTCATCAACCAACTGATAAGTCCGCATAAACCCCAGTATTAATGTTAATTATATGACTATCTTATCTGAGTTATCATAATCAGACAACATCACCATCGTGACTGTAAATACGAGTCCCAGTTGCAAAATTAATGCCTATACTGGTTGCTGTTGGTTTTCCCTTGAGCCTCATAATCAATGTTTGCCGCTTCCAATCAATTGCTATGGTCTATGATTGGCTTACTTCTGACAATTGGTGGTACCTTTCTCGAAGCCCACAGTATCACATTACCTTGGAGTTGGGGTCAGCATGGAATTCAAACTTTTTCTTTAGGTGTCACCTATCAAATTGGCGCGGTACTATTAGTAGGCTGCTTAGGGGGTCAGAATGCTGGTGCATTGTCACAAATTGCTTATTTAGTCATGGGCTTAACCTTACTGCCTGTATTTTATGATGGTGGCGGTCTTGGTTATATCAAGTTGTCTCAGTTTGGCTATCTACTAGGTTTTATCCCTGGTGCATGGATTTGTGGCTTTTTAGCCTTTATCGCTAGACCAAGGCTGGAAACGCTAACATTTAGCTGTATTTGTGGCTTGTTAACTGTCCATATTTGCGGAATTACTTATTTAGTCATTAGTGATTTTTTCCAGTGGCAAACTACAGACAGCATACCCTTAATGCAAGCCATCCTCACCTACTCCTGGCTTGCCATCCCAGGGCAATTAGCTGTAGTCTGTGCTGTCACCGTAGTAGCATATCTGTTACGGCATTTAATGTTTTATTAGTTATGGACAGGCTGGAGGCTAGGGACTAGAGGCTAGAGGCTAAAAAGTGTCATGATGCTGATATTCTTTCGAGTTCTTCTTGAATCCCCAATTCCCAGTCCCCAATCCCCAGTCCCCAGTCCCCAATCCCCAATCCCCAATCCCTAATTTCTTTCATGCGTTTTAAAAATCGCCTCTTCTGGATAGCTGCTTTTATCGCTTTTTTCCTAGACCAACTGACAAAATACTGGGTAGTGCAAACCTTTAGCCTAGGAGAGACACTACCACTACTACCAGGTATATTTCACTTTACCTATGTGACTAATACTGGTGCAGCTTTTAGTTTATTCAGTGGCAAAGTAGAGTGGTTGCGTTGGCTATCTTTAGGAGTCAGTTTAGTCTTAATAGCTGTAGCAATTGTTGGCCCCATGTTAAGCCTCTGGGATCAGCTGGGTTACGGCTTGATTTTAGGTGGAGCGATGGGTAATGGTATTGATAGGTTTGTTTTAGGCTACGTAGTTGATTTTCTCGATTTTCGATTGATTAACTTTGCTGTGTTTAATATGGCAGATTCATTCATTAGCATTGGTATTGTTTGTCTACTCATCGCCTCGTTCCAAAAAACACCGACTTCTCATCGCCGGTCTCGGTGAATCCACCGCATTGAAAGCTAATTAGAGATTTTTTTTCAATCTTCCGAAATGTCTACGTTTTTTGTGTTGTAAAGTATGTGGATATAGTCATCCGGTTTGATTTTTGAATTTATTTGTGTGGTCAGGGAACAGGCAACAGGCAACAGGCGACAGGAAAAAAGGGTTTCGGTGTGTACTGAGTCTTGTTCAACAATCAAATAGGATGGCCATATCTCACAGCAATCAAATTTCAATACCAGATTTATTGATAGGAGGTTTTCCCCAATACCAAAATCAAAATGCCATATCTGGTGATGCCTCAATTCACATTAGAGACAATCAGCATTGTCAGTTCGGCATCAAGAATTTTATCTATATTAACAGGTACTGGAAATCAGTAAGTAAATTTACTAGAAATATAGTCTATTGATGTAAGATTAAATCGGGAATAATTCCGTATAGCCAATTAATTTTTTGGCTGAGGAGTAAAATGGTGTAAGACCAAATATCAAAACTGCTATTTACCTGATTCTTGTCTAACAACTGTGATGTAAACAGCCAATGAACTCTCCCCAACCTCCCCACAAGTCACAAACTATACTAGGTCAACTGACTCAAGCTGTACATACTATTCAAGCTAGGGTTGACTTTTCTAAACTGGCACTCAAGCCTAATGCCAAAGTACCAGAACTCTGGGTGCAGGATGCAGGGGCAGATAAGGCGGAAACTTATCCATTGTTGGGCGATCGCTATATCCTCGGTCGCAGTTCCAAATCCTGTGATATCGTCGTTCGTAACCCAGTTGTCAGCCAAATTCATCTATCCTTAACACGGGATTCGTCACAACGTACCCCCGTGTTTGTGATCAAAGACGAAAACTCGACAAATGGTATCTATCGCGGTAAACGGCGAGTTCAGAGTTTAGAACTACGTCATGGCGATATTTTCACCCTAGGCCCCCCAGAACTAGCAGCATCAGTGAGATTGCAATATTTCGATCCACCACCTTTGTATGTGAAAGCCGCAACTTGGGCTGGTTATGGGCTTGGTGGCGTTAGTGCCTTATTAGCATTGGTGATTGGGGTAGAATGGCTGAAATTTTCTGTGCGTCCTTTACCTACAGCTAGCCGCGCGCCTATAGTCGTTTATGCTGGCGATGGTAGCACTCCTTTACGTCAGCCTCGGATTGTGGCACACGTAGACAAGAAAAATTTAGAAGAGTTTGGCCCCTATTTACCTGCGGCAGTCATAGCTTCTGAGGATAGTCGCTATAATTGGCACTTTGGGGTTGATCCCTTGGGTGTGCTACGGGCAGTGTTCATTAATACTCGTAGCGGAGGTGTGCAGCAAGGTGCTAGCACCATTACCCAACAGGTGGCTCGTAGTTTGTTTCGTGACTATGTAGGCGCGCAAGACTCCCTAGGACGTAAGTTAAGAGAAGCAATTGTTGCCCTCAAATTAGAAACTTTTTACAGCAAAGATGAAATTCTGCTGACTTACTTAAATCGGGTATTTCTAGGGGCAGATACCTCTGGTTTTGAGGATGCGGCTCAATATTACTTTGAGAAGTCAGCTAAAGACTTAACTCTAGCGGAAGCAGCAACATTGGTAGCAATTTTACCGGCTCCCAACGGATTTAATTTTTGTGGGAATAGCCCCAGGCGGCTAGATGCAGCAGACTACCGCAACCGTGTAATTAAACGGATGCTGGAAATGGGCAAAATCTCCCCAGAGGAAGCCAACCGCGCTAGAAGATCCACTGTCCAAGTTAGTCCAAAAGTATGTGAGCAGCAAGCTAAAACTATCGCTCCTTATTTTTATGACTATGTGTTTCAGGAACTAGAACAGATACTCGGTGAAGGTGCAGCTAGGGAAGGAAACTTCATAATTGAAACTCAGCTAGACCCAAGAATACAAGCACAGGCGGAAGCATCTTTACAAAATGCCGTCAACACCGCCGGTGCTAGTTTTCGGTTTTCTCAGGGCGGAATGGTGACACTGAACACCAGAACAGGTAGTATTTTGGCCATGGTGGGCGGTACTGATTATCGCCGCAGTCAGTTTAATCGGGCTGTGCAAGCTAAAAGACAACCCGGTTCTACTTTTAAAATTTTTCCTTTCACTCAGGCACTGTTACAAGGTATACCAACATCTAGGAGTTATTCTTGCGCTCCTTTGACTTGGCAAGGCTTTACTTATCGTCCCTGTCGTTCTGGTGCTGGTGGCAGTTTAGACATGATTACGGGATACGCACTTTCAGAAAATCCCATAGCCCTGCGGATAGGTAGGGAAGTCGGGCTGGATAAGGTGGTAGCTTTAGCCCATCGCATGGGGGTAAAGTCATCACTGGAAGCAGTACCCGGTTTGATATTGGGTCAAAGTGTAGTTAATGTATTAGAGATGACAGGGGCTTTTGCGGCGGTGGCAAATCGTGGCGTGTGGAATCCTCCCCATGCTATTAGTAGAATTTTAGATAGTGGTGATTGTAGCGATCGCAATGATTTAAAAACCTGCCGTGTCATCTACTCCTTCGACCAAAATCGAGAAGCCAACAAGCAAGTCCTACCTACAGGTGTTGCTGCTCAAATGACGAATATGATGCAGCAGGTAATCACAAGGGGTACTGGACGCAGTGCGGCCATTGGACTGGGGGAAGGAGGCAAAACAGGTACAACCGATAGAAACGTTGACTTGTGGTTTATCGGCTTTATTCCCAGTCGCCGATTAGCCACAGGTATCTGGCTCGGCAATGATGATAATTCTCCCACCTCTGGGAGCAGCGCGCAAGCTGCCCAATTATGGGGAAATTATATGAGGAGAATTACACGTTGAAGTCATTAGTCATTAGTCATTAGTCATTAGTCATTATTCATTAGTCATTAGTCATTAGTCATTAGTCATTATTCATTAGTCATTAGTCATTAGTTTTTCCCCCTGCTCACGGCAGTCCGCTCAAGTCGGGAAACCCGCCCACGCGGCTGCCTCCCCTGCTTCCTCAATTAGTCGTATCCCTGCCAAGGACTGACTTCTAATTGTCCATTAGGTTTAAATATCACTTGGAAGTGAGCTAGAGGTTCGCTACTGTTGGGAGCGGCTGCATTTGAGCCATAGACTGCTTGAAACATCTTTGGTAAAGGTGTTTCGCGGAAATAGTCAAAGGCGACTTGATTGAGTGGCTCATAATCGGCAATTGTGCCTTCTTGATTAATCGCCACCCGATACTTTAAGTCTTTGGTATAGTTGGGAGTGCTAATTGCAGTTTGCCGGAGTGTATCATATAGCTTGGTGTTTAAAGCTTTGATAGCATTCGGTTCAGTGATTTTAGCCCCGATGACTTGGGGTGTGCTGGCATAACCCCGCCAAGGACTGACTTCTAACACACCTTTGCTAGTAAAAACTACTCTAAACTGGGCAATTGGCTCATTAGCGATGGGAGTACGTCTAGCAGGATTGTATAGTAAGTTAGGCAGAGGCGTTAATTCTATAGCGGTGTTTGCCTGTTGGTTGACTGCTTTATATCCCACAATCGCACCATCCGCAGCTACACCCACGCGATAAACTAAATCCTGATTAATTCCTGAACGGCTATTCCAAACTGGATCAATTTGGTTCCAAACTTGACGATTTAAAGCTTTGAGTTGAGACGGATCGGTTATTTCATTAACTGTATTTAAAAGTGCTTCTAAATCTTGAACTGTCGGCTGTGTGGCAGCTGTCGCAGTTGTGGGAAAGTTTGGTGTGGGTTGTGCAGATGCTAAGGGTGTGGTGGTTGGTGTAGGTGTGGCGGTTGGTGTTGTTTCAGCTAAGGGTGTGGTTGTGGGTGTTGTGGTTGGATTGGTTGTCGGAGTAGTGTAACTTTGCTCCTCTGTTTTGGTTTCTGGGGGACGCATTTCTGGGGCAGGAACAAAACTAAAGGCGATCGCTGCCACAGCTAAACTAGAAACACCAACAGTTGCGGGTACTGCTTGCTTTAATACAACTTGACTGGTACCACCATAACGTCTAGTCACTGGTTGTAATTCTAGTGATAACTCCGGTAAAGTTTGCGTGTCAGCAAAAAACTGATCTACAGCTTCCACTAAATCAAACAACTGTACCGTATTTAAATCTATTTGCATCGGTTGTTGATGCTGAGAATTAAATTCCTCTGGTGCATTCTCATAATGTACTATCAGCCTATGTCGGTTATGGTCGATTTTTTGTAACTCCACTAACTCAGAATCTTGGTTATGTGCTTGTGGATTCGGCACATTACTTAAAAATTCTTGAGCATAACCACTCACAGCCCGCACCAAACTTTCAAAAAATTCTCTTCCCCCCACTAAAGGCTGGGTGTGTCCAGATATATAACATTCTGCATTTACCAATATTGACAGTTCAGGGCGCAATTCCTGAAATTGTGCGCCCCTATTAGCATCACTTAATCCTTCTAACAGCACCGTACAATTAGGTAAACTGTACTTCCTTTGAATGTTCATTCTACTTCCCCATCAAATAGACTGATCCAGAATCGCTGCATTCCAGCTGTGCCAGTACAAAATAGCAGTTGTCCTAAGAGATTTATAGCTAATTCATTTAATTTTTCATCAGAAGTTAATGCTAAAGCACCAATGCGCCGAGCATTCATTCTGCTTTTAAAATGCGCTCTAAACCTTTCTAGGTAAGTAGATAAGCGTAAATTTTGTTCTAAAGGAATTTGCTTTTCGTTGAGTTGTTGACAAATGATCAGCATTTGGCGGATAACTACTGTTAAACGCCGTGCTATGTAACAGGCAATCACCACTAAGGCTTTTGCCTCCATAATGGTTAAAGGGCGACGAATATGCGCTCTGCGGATGGGGTTAGAAGAGCGCATCCGCCACAAGTTCACTCTGTCTTTAATAATTCCTTTTAAATCTAATTCTTCAGCAAAAGCTAGGATGGCTTCCGAACCACCCAATTCTAAAGCTTCGATCGCCAGTAAAATCAGATCAATTTGCATCCTAGTTCTAGCCGGACATCCCTGCCCAGGAATGGCAGGATCTGGTAGAGCGTCCAAAATCATCGGTAATGAGGGGGGGGTTGGACTGTTGAACGGCGTTAAGCTGGCAGAAACATTCATTCGATCAAATACCTTGTGCGGCTCCAATAAATCAAATAAAACTAGGAGAACTAACTTTAGGATATCTAGCCAAACAGCAAGATGAAACTGGTGGCAGTAGTCAGGCTACTAGATATATACATTTACATAGTTGTTCTACTCTCAAGTTGTTCTATACGTAAATTTCAGTTTTTAAAGCATAATTTTACTCTTTTATGTCTTGAGTATAAATCCATCTCTTAGCTTGGTTTAAATTCTCAGTATCGTCAATAGATGGCGAAACCTAGGCATTGATCCCAAGCGTATGACATTATAGTGTACGATTTTTCAGGTGAATGGGGACTGGTGATTGGGGATGAGGAAGATGTAGCTTGCTTCTCTTACGAGACGCTACCGCGTTCTCTACGAGACGCTACGCGAACGCGTAGCGTCTCCGTAGGATTCACCCGTAGGGTGGGAGATGAGGAAGCAGGGGAGGCAGCCCCGTGGGCGGGTTTCCCGACTTGAGCGGACTGCCGTGAGCAGGGGAAAATCTTCTGCCTTCTGCCTTCTGCCCGATGCCCAGCCCAGTCTCCAATACCCAATACCCAATAACTCAGCACTATGGATCTAAAATCTCTTATTCGCGACATCCCTGATTTTCCTAAGCCTGGAATTTTGTTTCGTGATATCACTACTTTACTGCGCGATCGCGATGGATTGCGATATACTATTGACTTTTTAGCAGAAAAATGTATTGAGACTGGTTTGACTATAGATTATGTTGCGGGTATGGAATCAAGGGGGTTCATTTTTGGCACCCCCTTGGCTTATAAATTAGGGGCTGGTTTTATTCCTGTGCGTAAAAAAGGTAAGCTACCAGCAGCAGTTCATTCGGTTGAATATCAACTAGAGTATGGTACTGACTGTTTGGAAGTGCATCAAGACGCTTTACATCCAGGTAGCCGAGTCTTGATTGTAGATGATTTGATTGCTACAGGTGGTACAGCCAGTGCTACAGCTAAGTTAGTCCAGCAAATCGGCTGCGAATTAGTCGGGTTTGGGTTTATCATCGAGCTACGGGATTTACAAGGGCGCAAATATCTACCAGATGTGCCGATTATTTCCGTAGTTGAATATTAATGATTAGTCCACAGTCAACAGTTCATACTCCATAACCCATAGTTTCAAAGTTAGCAATTGACTAATGACGATTACACATTGATTAATTTTGAATGAGAGAATTTTGAATTCGGAGCGAAGCGACGTGACATCTACACGAATTTCTTGGGATAGAAGTTGGGACTGGTTGATCAGGTTTGTCACCAGCGAAACGTTTATTTATGTGATTAAGCGAATCTTACAAGCGTTGTTAACTTTATTGTTAGCATCGGCGTTGTCGTTTTTCATCATGAAATTATCACCAGGTGACTATGTAGATACGCTGCGACAAAATCCCAAAATTTCCCCGGAACGTATTAATGAACTCAAAAGACAGTTTGGTTTAGATAAATCTTGGCTAGAACAGTATGGGCTGTGGTTGTGGCGGATTTTTACCAAGGGTGATTTTGGCACGAGTTTTGTTTATCAGCGTTCAGTTGCGTCTCTGCTATGGGAAAGAATACCCGCTACTTTAATGTTGGCGATCGCTTCTTTATTTGTCACCTGGGCGATCGCAATTCCCTTGGGTATCGTGGCGGCTGTCAAGCAAAATAAAGCCACTGACAGAATTTTACAAGTGATTAGCTACACCGGACAAGGATTCCCCAGCTTTATAACTGTGCTGTTTCTCCTGATCTTTGCCCAATACACCACGCCTTTATTTCCCGTCGGTGGTATGACCAGCATTGATCACGCTGATTTATCTTGGTTTGGTAAAATCCTAGATATTGGCTGGCACATGATTTTACCGACTATAGCGTTAAGTATCACCAGTTTTGCTGGGTTACAACGCATCATGCGCGGCGAATTATTAGATGTGCTAAGGCAAGACTACATTCAAACTGCACGCGCCAAAGGGCTACCAGAAAATCGCGTGATTTACGTTCATGCGCTACGTAATGCGATCAACCCCCTGATTACTTTGTTGGGTTTTGAGTTAGCCGGCTTATTAGGTGGTGCATTTATCGCTGAACAGTTCTTTAACTGGCCGGGTTTAGGTAGATTAACTTTACAGGCGGTAATTGCCAAAGACCAATATTTAGTCATGGCTAGTCTAGTCATGAGTGCCGTATTGTTGAATGTAGGCAACTTAATGGCAGACTTATTACTGAAAGTAGCCGACCCCCGCATCCGTCTTGAAGCATAATTTTAGTCATTAGTCAATGGCCATTATTCATTAGTTATTAGTTTTTCTTCCTCCGCTCCCCTGCTCCCTCATTCCCCTCACCTCCCTTACCCAGTCCCAGAGATTCTTTAATTTTGAATTTTGAATTTTGAATTTTTAATTGATTCCTCCCCATGCTGTCCGAAGTCTATTACCTAGTACGTTCAAAAGCTGACGGTCGTTATCTTACAGCCCGCCCCGGTGAGGAAACATCGGGTTATTTGTTACTATTTCGGGAAAATTTTGACGCTTTAACCTATCTCAATACCCACGCCGCAGAAGTAGCAAACCGCTTTGCTGTAGAGTCTATTCCTGGTACACAGTTAGGCAGTTTGCTTCAACGCTGGGGTTTTACTGGTGTGGGTGTTGTAACTGATCCGTTGTTACCTAAAGTGGATTTTCTCCAGCACAGATGAGCGTAGCAATTTTGGACTAGAGTTATGGTTTGTAGTCAGCACTTTAGTGATTTCATTTTGAGGACTAAAGTCCTCACTACAAACCCAACATTGATGCTAATGGTTCGAGTTGGGTTTACAGTTTACCCAACCTACTTTTCTAGTCCCTAAACTACCACCTTCTCTAACATCAACTTAGAACGCTTCACTTGTTCAGGAATCGCTACCGGATAATCTCCGGTGAAGCAAGCAGAACAGAAACTATTGGTATCTTCTCCGGTGGCTATTAGCATCCCTTCCCAACTGAGATATGCTAGTGAGTCTACTTCTAGCTGCTGGGCTATTTCTTCTACAGATTTGGTAGCCGCAATTAGCTGATCTTGGGTATCTGTATCAATACCATAGAAGCAGGGATGAGTCACAGGTGGTGAAGAAATCCTCATGTGTACTTCTGCTGCACCAGCTTCACGCAAGGCTTTAACCAGTTTGCGGCTTGTCGTACCCCGCACAATTGAGTCATCAACGATAATCACCCGTTTACCCGCGAGTACATCTTTAAGCGGGTTAAGTTTCATTTTAATACCCGACTCGCGCATAGTTTGGGTTGGTTGAATAAAGGTACGCCCAACATAGCGATTTTTGATCAATCCTTCACCGTAAGCGACACCAGAAGCTTGAGAAAATCCAATTGCCGCAGGTATGCCAGAATCAGGGACACCAAAAACGATGTCAGCATCTACATAGGATTCTTTCGCTAGTTGTCGCCCTAAACGCATCCGATAGCTATACAGACTCTCGTTGTGCATTTGGCTATCAGGACGGGCAAAATAAATCATCTCGAAAATACACAGCTTGCGCTGGGGTTTTTCACTCCAGTGGAAGGAAGCTAAACCTTCTTCGGTAATCCAAACTACTTCTCCTGGTTCTACGTCGCGGAGATATTCTGCACCAATAATATCTAAGCCGCAGGTTTCGGAAGATAAAACATAACGGACGGGATTACTAGGTAATGTTCCAATGACTAAGGGACGAATGCCATTAGGATCGCGCACACCCATCACACCTACGGGAGTCCCGATTACTAAGCTAAACGCACCTTGACAGCGATGAAATGCCTGAATCGCACCTTCTAACCAATCTACACCTGTGTTAATGGCTTGTGCGATCGCAAAGGCAATCATTTCTGAGTCGGTAGTAGTCACTAAGTTACAATTGGTCTTGAGTAACTCTTCTCGTAATTCTATTGTATTGACTAAATTGCCATTATGTGCTAAAGCTATTTTACCCAAGCGTGTGTCCACTACAGCAGGTTGGGCGTTAACTCTGCGGCTAGAGCCGGTGGTGGAATAACGAGTATGACCAACGCCGATACTACCGGGTAACTCTTCCAAAATGGATTCACTAAACACTTGAGACACCAAGCCCATGTCTTTGTGTAGATGGACTTGCTCCCCTTCAAATGTGGCAATGCCGGCTGATTCTTGACCCCGATGTTGGAGGGCATACAATCCAAAGTAGGTCAGTTTGGCAACATTTTGTCCGGGTGCGTAGATGCCGAAAACGCCGCAAGCTTCTTCTGGCTTGTCAGGACGATTTTCCAAACTATTGATTGAGTCGTTGGTATGTTGGGCGTACTCATCCAAAGTGACGGAATCAATGGGAATCATGCTAGCTTTGCTCCTGGTTGGGGTGTCAAGTCACTGGGATTATTTTTATGAACCGGATAGTGGTGCTAATCTTAATAAATCTTTAACCATCCATTAAAACAGTACCTTAAATGTGTCCAAAGTTGCTATTGGTTTGAGGGAATTAATCAATAGTTGGGAGGACTGGGGACTGGGGATTGGGGACTGGGGATTGGGGACTGGGGATTGGGGACTGGGGATTGGGGATTGGGGACTGGGTACTGGGAAAGAATTTCTCCCTTGTCTCCCTCATCTCCCTCACCTCCCTCATCTCCCCTACTCCCTACTCTCTACTCTCTTAGATAAATTAACCGTCTAGCGATCGCATGTTGATAGCGATCGCTCATCTGTTCGATACTAACTTGAATTATGCTGTGGTTATCAGTGGTCAAAACCCCCAATCCTGTGTCGATATTACCCACTGTTCCCAATTGTTGCCATTCTTCACCTAGATGCTCCTGTAAATAGGATTCCCAAATCTCTTGCTGTGCAGGGGATACAGACACAATAATTCTTGTGCCACCTTCACCAAAAAGTAATTCATCTAAACGTTGTGACTGAGTGGCTTCTAGATAAATTTGCGCCCCCAACTTACCAGCCAAGCAACATTCTGCTACAGCAATAACTAAACCACCCTCAGCACAATCATGGGCTGAACGTACCCAACCAGCACGGATACCTTCACGACAAACTTTTTGGACACGACGTTCTAATTCAAAATCTACCTTAGCTGGTCTACCTGCGACAGTGCCGTGAATGCTAGCTAAATACTCAGATGCGCCCAAACTGCTAGGAGATGAACCCAGAAGGTAAATGATATCTCCGCTAGCTTGCCAACCTTGACCGCAAATTTTGGTTAAATCAGGTATTAACCCTACCATCCCCACAACGGGAGTTGGATAAATCGGTTGAGGATTACCTTGAGCATCAAGGGTTTCATTGTACAGCGAAACATTACCCCCTGTTACCGGAGTTGCCAATTCTCGACAACCTTCCGCCAAACCTCGACAAGCTTCTGCTAATTGCCAGTAACCAATGGGTTTTTCGGGACTGCCAAAATTCAGGTTATCTGTCACCGCCAAAGGTTCTGCACCTACGCAGCTAAGATTACGTGCTGCTTCTGCGACTACTGCCTTAGCTCCCTCATAGGGGTCAAGGTAAACATAACGAGAATTACAATCAACAGTAGCAGCCACACCACTTTGAGCATTAGCAGTTCCCCCTTGCTCCCCTGCTCCCCTGCTCCCCTGCTTCTCTAGGGGACGTAAACGTACTATTGCCGCATCTGCGCCACCAGGGAAGACAACGGTGTTATTCTGCACTTGATGGTCATACTGACGATACACCCAATTTTTAGAGGCGATGGTCGGTGTATCGAGTAAAGTTAATAAAACGTCATGCCAACTTTTTACAGTACCTTGAATTTCAATACCGTTTGTGGTGCAAGTTGGCAAAGTATCAGGCGACCATTCCCAAGCTTTAATAGCATATTCTGGTGGTTCTGTCAATAGCTCACGTTCATAAAGCGGCGTATTTTCTGCCAAAGCATCCGCCGGAATTTCTGCTGCAACTCCACCTTGATATAAAATCCTGACGATGGGTTCTGCAATTACCGTACCAGCAACAACGGCGTGTAGTCCCCAACGGTGGAAAATATCAATTAACTCTTGTTCGCGTCCTTTGTGGGCGACAAACAGCATCCGTTCTTGGGACTCTGACAGTAGATATTCATAGGGAACCATTCCCAATTCCCGCACCGGAATTTTATCTAAGTCAAGTTCGATACCTACGCCACCTTTGGCCGCCATCTCGGAAGTAGAACAGGTAATACCAGCCGCACCCATATCTTGAGCGGCTACTACTGCACCTGTTTTAAATGCTTCTAGACAAGCTTCAATTAAAGACTTTTCTAAAAAGGGGTCGCCTACTTGCACCGCCGGACGGTCATCTATAGATTCATCGCTTAATTCCGCACTGGCAAAACTCGCGCCTCCCATGCCATCGCGTCCGGTGGTAGAACCTACATATAACACCGGATTCCCTAGACCAGATGCCCCAGATTTGACAATTTCTGGTGTTTCCATCAATCCTAACGCCATGACATTGACTAAAGGATTCCCAGAGTATGCTGTGTCAAAATAAACCTCACCGCCTACAGTGGGAACACCTACGCAATTCCCGTAATGGCTTATACCAGAAACTACGCCAGAGAACAGCCTTTGAGTTTTGGGGTCGTCTAAAGAACCAAACCGCAGAGAGTTTAACAAAGCAATGGGACGCGCCCCCATTGTAAAGATATCTCTGAGAATACCACCGACTCCGGTAGCTGCTCCTTGAAATGGTTCAACGGCTGAGGGATGGTTATGAGACTCAATCTTAAATGCTAGTTGCAGTCCCTCACCTAAGTCTACCACCCCAGCATTTTCACCAGGCCCTACAAGGATGCGGGGGCCAGTTGTGGGGAACTGTTTGAGTAGAGGACGAGAATTTTTATAGCAACAATGCTCAGACCACATTACGCCAAACATTCCCAGTTCGGCTTTGTTGGGATGACGACCTAAACGACGCACAATTTCTGCATATTCTTCGGGTTTAATACCTTCAGCAGCAATTTCTTGAGGGGAAAAGGGAGCAGGAGATGTAGCAGTCATGGAAATAATGCACCAATAGTACAGAGCATTATTGTATAGCAGGAGGCAAGAGGTAGGAGGTGAGCCACTGCGGTAGACGGGTTCCCCGGCAGATACAGGACTGACGCAACTGGCATATTAGTAGGGTGCCTCAGATATCAAAAATACGTTTATTGAGAATGGTGCAAGATATCAGACAGGCGATCGCACGCTTTCCCCTTCTGACATAGCCTCGTCCGAAGGTAATGTTTCAATTTAATTAAAAAGTGTAATTTCTGTCACAATAATGTCCCAAATTATGTGTTGTCATATATCTTTAGGAATAGATTTTTTCTATGAATGCAGTAAATTTCTCTATCTTAAGTGATAAGAATCACTGAATTTATTGATTTAGATCGTTTTACTTATATAACCAATTTGTAAATATTTAAGTATTACTGAACTCTAGCCGAGTCATTAATAGGGAACACACTAATCGCCGACATTCCGTAAAAGAGGTTGTCGGCTTTCTGTTTGGGTAATGGGGAGGCAGGGGAGGCAGGGGAGCAGGGGAGGCAGGGGAGGCAGGGGAGGCAGGGGAGGCAGGGGAGGCAGGG
>NZ_CAWMSA010000047.1:0-13188 GCF_963870205.1 Anabaena sp. CA = ATCC 33047
CACAACATCCTAATGCACCCCTTCCACATGTTAGGTGTGGCTGGTGTATTCGGTGGTAGCTTGTTCTCTGCAATGCACGGTTCATTGGTAACTTCTTCCTTGGTGCGTGAAACCACCGAGAACGAATCTCAAAACTACGGTTACAAATTCGGTCAAGAAGAAGAAACCTACAACATCGTTGCTGCACACGGTTACTTCGGTCGCTTGATTTTCCAATACGCGTCCTTCAACAACAGCCGTTCCTTGCACTTCTTCCTAGCTGCATGGCCTGTAATCGGTATCTGGTTTACCGCTTTGGGTGTTAGCACAATGGCGTTCAACTTGAACGGTTTCAACTTCAACCAGTCCATCATCGACTCTCAAGGTCGTGTAATCAACACCTGGGCTGACATCATCAACCGCGCTAACTTGGGTATGGAAGTAATGCACGAGCGTAACGCTCACAACTTCCCCTTAGACTTAGCTGCTGGCGAAGTTGCTCCTGTTGCTTTAACCGCTCCTGCTATCAACGGTTAATCATTAACCTTTAGCAATCACAAAAAAGCTTCCTCCTTACGGGGGAGGCTTTTTTGTTTTGCTGCTCAGATAATGAGCAAAGTCGGTTTTTTCATCTACCTAAAGTATTAAAGTTACTTTAATATCCCGTAATTTTACAGTTGCAATAATATTCAACTCTCCCATAGTATTTACCTCATCGTTTTTATCATTGCCACTATTGTGAAATCTATTCTAGAAACCTACATAGACCAAGAAATCTGGATACTAATACGAGATAAATGGTATTTTGCTAAAATCATTAGGGTTTGGGATGATTTGTTATGGTTTAAACATAGAACTCACAACAAAGAAACCGAGGAAGATACTTTGTGGGAAATGGTGGTCAAAATCAACGAAGTAGTTGCCATTGATAAAGTTATTTCCGTTGTTAGTAGAAAAACAGATGTGTTTATGGCTAGATTGCTAGAAACTGATCAACACACAAATAATCATCAACAAGATCATGACAATTAATATTGTCACCTTGATATTAACTCTCTGGGCAAACTAAACAATACTTCCGATAGAGTGATAAATTAGCTATAACTAGATTTTAGATAGATAAAATCACAACTCCTATTTTTTTAAAATGGTGGCTGAATAGATAAAGGAGTATAGTGATGTCTGAAGAGAAAAAACAAAAATCTAAAAATCAAGAAACTACACCTACTGCTTCTGGAGGCTATCAAACCCCTATCGAAGCTGATATCCGTAAGACTGGTACTGCTGCTCAATCAGACGCTAGAGAGTCTGCTAAACCAGAAGCAACAGGAGAGGATGACGTAGCAGGTAGCCCCAATCAAGGTACTCCATCACGTTAATGTTGGAGAAATATTTGTAAACATAACAGTTTAACTGGCTCTTTTTGTAGTTGACATCAGTCATAAATTTTGGGTGGATATGTGGAGAAAAACCACATTTATCCACATATTTTTTATGACTAATTTTCAAAATATCTGAAAAAGTTTTCTAGATAAAAATGGGTTGTCTTCCTGGATGTATTACTGATGATTTTACTCAAGAAGGTGGAAAATAATGCCTACCTTCTTGAACAATGATTGGGGACTTCCAGATAAAAAAATATCCAAAATGTAGGGTGCGTCAGTACGAGAAACCGTAGTAGGGGCGGGTTCACAAATACCCTAGTTGAGCAATCCAAAATATTGATAAACCCGCCCCTACTATACCAAGAAAATATTCATGCTGACGCACCCTACTAACAGTCGATGTGGATAATTGATTTTTTGGTGTTCCCTTAACAGGCATTAAGAAGCTGTTGATTGCAACTGTTCCAGTCTCGCCAGAACTTCTGCACTGTGAACAGATGGGTTAACTTTCACAAAAGTCTCGCGCAAGATGCCCTGGGGGTCGATAATAAAGGTATGGCGTGAGGATACAAAACCCAGCCAAGAACCGTAAGCTTTGCTAACATCACCAGTAGTGTCAGCCAACAATGGAAATTTTAGCCCTTCAGAATCACAAAATTCGGCATGGGAATCTATATCATCAGCACTGACACCAATAATCTGAACATTTTTTTCCAGGTATTTCGGTAAATCTTGCTGAAAACGACGCGCTTCAATGGTGCAACCAGCAGTAAAGTCTTTGGGATAAAAGTAAAGCACTACCCATTTACCACGCAAATCAGATAGAGAAACTTTGCCATCACCTGTATTGGTGGATAAAGTAAAGTCTGGCGCAGGTTGATTAATTGTAGGGAGTTTACCCCCAAGTGCTTGAGCCGCAGGGGTAAAATTTAACCAACTGATGACAGCAAACAAGCTGACAAGTAAGATGTGCAGAAAATGACGACGGGAAATCATGATGCAGACAAGAATGACAACTTTACATAAGTTTACAATTCTTGGCTGCTGATGATCAGGGTTTTATTCTGTTTTAGGTTCTTGAGTGACTGGAGGCTGTTCTGCACTTTGGATATATTGACTGTCTAACAGAAAAGCTCCTTTATCAAAGCGCACACCCCAGTATCCACCGGGACGACGGTCAAGGACTATACCCTCGTCACCCACTTGAATGATATCAGGGGGGCGTAACATGGGCATGGGTTCTGCGGTTTTCAGGTAGGGTGGTTGTGCTATGAGCCGGACTTTACTACCAATGGGAAATTCTTCAGACATATTGAAAGGTTAAAAAGCTTTGAGTGTTGATCAACTCATAACTCATAGCTGTTAACTTTTCTAGGGGGATGATTAAATATTCTGTTTTGGCAAGGAGATAAAGGAAAAGGGTAGCATTTTTACCCTTTCCCTGACTTCTGCAAGAAGTATATTCAATGAGGGCGATAGAAAATAATTTTTGTAGTTCAGCTCATGTTAAGGATATTTAACGATTATTCTGACGTTGCTGCCAACGCTGACGACGATTAGCTTTGAATTCTTCTAGTTTGGTTTGCTGTTCGGGTGTCAAAACTGCTTGAACTTGTTGTTTAGCATCTTCTCTAATTGCCCGAATTCTAGCTTTTTGGGCATCAGTCATATTGAGTTGTGCAAATTTCTTACCCAGACGTTCACCTGCTTCGGGAGGTGGTGGAAAGTCGCCTTGTTGACGCTGCGATCGCCTTGCTTGACGTTGTTGACGTGCTGCTTCTATTTTCGCTTTTTGTTCTGGGGTGAACACTGCTTCAATTTGAGCGCGGGTGTTGCGGTGAATTGCTTGAATTCTGGTTTTTTGGGCTTCTGTTAATCCCAAACTTTGCCAAGGGCCTTTTCTTTGAGCTTGTGCAATCCGAAATGGCGCGGAGGAGGGGGTTTGTGCTTGCACTGCCAAGGGGGTGACAGTTGCAGTTAAAGTGAGAGCGATCGCACCCGCGAACAGAGATAATGACTTCAGTTGCATTGATGACCTCGTTTTTTGTGCTTGTGAATATGCGATTATCTTAAAAACTCACATCAACTATCCACATGAGGAGAAAGTCATGAATACACCCATGACTTTAGTCATGGTTTAACTATGATTGAGGTGACTGGTGATTTTTGCACAATTAAAGTAAATATGTAGCAGTCCCCTTTAATTTCTCATACCGTTTTTTGATGTAGCTGGCGTGGCGTAGCCATAGATGTACTTTATTTCTGGATGTATGGGGCGCAACCTCCCATAGAATTTGTCTTAGTTAATGTTGAAGTTTAAATTTTGATTTTTTTATGAGTCGTCCGATTCAAATCAATAATCATCCTTTCCGATTCTTGCTTTATTTGGAATGGATTCTACTGGCGATTTCTGTAATTACATCTGTAATTCCCCATCCTTCCCCGCGATTTTCTAGTAAGTTTCCCGAATTGACAATTTTAAATCTGACTATTTTTGGATTAATGGGCTTAAGGTTGCCTACAGGCAATCACATAATGAAAATTATTTATACAGCTTGTGGAATTAGTTTAATTTTTATCACTGGGTTATTTGGTGGGAGAGCAGATCGACTGTTTCCTTTTCTGTACATAATTTTAGTGACTCGTAGCTGTTTAATTTTCCAGCTACCTGGACGTTTATCAGTTACATTTCTTTCTTTTACTTTATTTTTATTAACGCTAATGTATCGGATGCCTCGCTATCCTTTACCACCACACGCACAAGAACGGTTTCGATATTTTACTTTGAGTTTATCTTTAGTATTTGGCTTAAGTTTAGTGTTTGTTTTATTGTTAATGAATACTGTATTATCTGAGCGTCAAAGCCGAGAAGAATTAGCTATTGCTAATGAAAAACTGAGACAGTATGCTTTAAGAATCGAAAATCAAGCTACATTAGAAGAACGTACTCGAATTGCACGGGAAATTCATGATTCTCTCGGTCATTCGCTGACAGCTTTAAATTTACAATTAGAAACTGCTCTCAAACTTTATCAAGCTAATCCAGATCAGGCTTATAGTTTTTTAGCTAGGGCTAAAGAGTTAGGTTCTAAAGCTTTACAGGATGTGAGACACTCGGTTTCGACTATGCGATCGCATCCCTTACAAAACCAATCTTTATCAGAAGCTATCGATACCTTGGCGGAAGATTTCCAACGCTCAAATAATATTATATTACATTCTCAAATCAATCTTGTCCATCCTTTATCAACAGAAGTTAATACTGCGATTTACCGAATTCTTCAAGAATCATTAACAAATATTTCTAAGCACGCGAAAGCCACAGAGGTAAATTTGGAAGTTTCTGTTAACCGGGGTAGTTTACATCTGATAATTCAGGATAATGGTAGAGGTTTTGATATTCAGCAAAATACGACAGGTTTTGGTTTAAAAAGTATGCGCGATCGCACGTTAGCTTTAGGAGGTAAATTTAGCATTAACACCGCATTTGGTTGCGGTTGTCAAATTACAGTTGATATACCTTTAGGCAGGTTAATTTAATGATTAAAGTTTTATTAGTAGATGACCAAAGTTTAATTCGTCAAGGATTAAAAGTTTTATTAGAACTAGAACCAGATTTAGAAATTGTCGGAGAAGCGGAAAATGGAGAAATAGCCCTTAATCTCATGGCTGAATTAACACCAGATGTGGTATTAATGGACATTAGAATGCCAATTATGGATGGAGTTGCTGCCACTAAAGAAATTCAAAACAGTTTCTCAGATGTGAAAGTTTTAGTGTTGACAACCTTTGATGATGATGAATATGTAAAAGCGGCTTTACAACATGGGGCGATGGGCTATTTACTTAAAGATACACCCTCGGAAGAATTAGCTGTTGCCATTCGTGCTGTGCAGAAAGGATATACTCAACTAGGGCCGGGAATCGTGAAAAAACTTTTGACTCAATTTCAGAATTCTGCACCCAGTCAAACGCCATCTATTCCGCCGAGTTTAGCAGAACTTACCCCTAGAGAAAAAGAAGTTTTAAGATTAATTGCTACGGGTGCTAATAATCGAGAAATTGCCCAAGAACTGTATATTTCTGAGGGGACAGTCAAAAATCATGTTACAAATATTTTAAATCGGTTAAATTTGCGCGATCGCACTCAGGCTGCTATCATTGCCAATACCTATTTATCTTATTTAAACGAATCGAGTTAAACAGTAAATAAACTCATACATTCCTGTCTCAGCACCCCCTTAGTAACTGTAATATTGCTAAAGGATTTTGCAATTACTTCTTCACAATAAATATGAATTTGTGACTGATTGAGAGAAATTAAATCTGTAATAGAAGCACCATAAACAATTTCTGAAATTCCACTCCAAACGCAAGCTGCTGCACACATCGGACAAGGTTCACCAGTCGTATATATACTATAACCTGATAAAGAAAACTTGTTGATTTGAGTAGTTAAACGACGAATGACATTAATTTCTGCATGAGCAGAAGGATCACAGTCTCTAGCTACAGTATTATAAGCCCTTGCTACAACTTGATTATCTTTAACAATTACAGCACCGTAAGGTGCATCCCCCTTTTTGGCTTCCTCAATTGCTAGACTCATAAAATATTCGTGGTTCATATTAGCTTGATAATTCAGCAATATAATCGGTAAAATAACATATTTGGGTGCTGGATGGGAAATATGTTACCAAGTAGAAAACAAACAGAATTTTACTTAACAGACTTAGAAACACCTATCGGTAAAGCGATTAATTTAACAATTGCTGCTTTAGTCTTATTATCATCCGGTATTTTTGTCGCGCAGACATATAATATACCTGATGATGTGCGGATGCAGTTAGATGTAATAGATAAGATTATCTTGGTAATTTTTGCTATAGAATATGCAGTCCGTTTGTGGAGTGCCGCCCATAAAATCAATTATATCTTGAGTTTTTATGCCATTATTGATTTAATGGCTATCTTGCCCTTTTTTATCGGTTGGGTAAATATTAGTTTTATTCGGTTACTTCGATGGTTTAGAATTTTACGTTTAATTAGATTTATTGATAAAAGATTTTTATTTAGCCGTGTTAGTACAGAAGATAGCGTCATTTTAATTCGGATATTATTCACCTTATTTGCCATTATATTTGTTTATTCTGGTTTGATTTATCAAGTAGAACATCCTGTAAACTCGCTTTACAAGACTTTTTTTGATGCTTTTTATTATTCAGTCGTCACAATGACAACTGTGGGATTTGGTGATGTTACACCAATTTCTGAATTAGGACGTTTGTTAACAGTATTAATGATTTTGACGGGAGTGACTTTGATTCCTTGGCAAGTGGGAGATTTAATTAAAGGTTTGGTGAAAACAGCTAACCAAGTAGAAACAGTTTGTTTTGGTTGTGGTTTAGCATTTCACGATCAAGACGCAAAGTTTTGTAAGCGGTGCGGTACTAACTTAGCCAATAGGAATGTTGATGAATAGGAAAACATCAACCATAGGGAGGAAGTTTTTACCTCTATAAAAAACACACTGGTAATTAATAGAGATGCTTCGGGGGTAAACATCATGGTAAAACGGTCTAACCCACCCCTCCGCGAAGAACCTCGTTACCAACCAGCACCAATAATTCCTCTCAAACAAGAGGAATCTTTGCTGGAGTGGTTGCAACATACAGGTCGATTAGTATCTTACCCATCTGTTGACTACCATTACGAAGACGAGGAAGAAGAGGAAGAATATGTGGCAGACCTTGTAGACGAATTTGACTTTCAAGCAGAAGAAATAGAGGATTTAGAAGATTGACCTCTCCCCTGCCTAAAGGCGAGGGGATTATAAAAAGTTGAGGGAAGAGGCTCAAGCCGCTTCCCTCAACTTTTTAGATATTTTCAACATAAGTTTCAGTTTGTGAACTGTTTGCTGCTGGATGACGATTTGTCCACTGTCGCAATGCCCAAAGGCTAGTGAAAGCAGCTAATAAAGCACCAAGAGAATCCATAATTAAGTCAATAATGGTGTCATCCAAGCTGCCAATTACTTGAGTGTTAAGAATTTTTCCCGCAGACCATTCTGTAATTTCCCATAAAGCACCGATAGCAATGCCAAAACTGGTAATTGTCACCAGATACAACATTGTATGATTGCGAAATAGATTCAACATTGAACTATAGACTAAAAAACTCAATGCTAGGGTAATTGCAAAAGTAGTATAAGCATGAACAATCTCGTCATAAGGCCCTTTTGTCTCAAATAAACCCCATACCCAACCAGTAGCATTGACCAATGCAGCTAAGACAAACAGAAAATCAAACAAAGTAGGCAACTTATCATCTAGGACGACAAACAAAAAAGAGGCAAGCAGGAAAAATGCTAGACCTAAAGCATTTAAGAAATTACCTTGAACGGTTGCGGCTATGACAAAGATTGTTAGTAAACCTTGCCCTATCCAAGCAAGGACTCGATAACCTTTCCAATTTAAACTTTTCATGCTTTTCCCCCAAATATCTGATTAATTACGTTATTTTTCTCGGTTTTACCATCCTAAATATGATTTACAATGTCGCAATTTTGAATAATTTGATGATATCTTTCTTCTAGCAATTTGCTGTCTTTTTCTGGTAAGATTTTCTCACGGCTAAGAAGATGTATCAGAGGTATTAATTCTGTGAATGCTGATGCAATAATTCTTGAATTTCCTGCCGTAACGCTGTGATTTCATTCTGAAGCATTTGAATAGATTTCGTTCCGGCTAACTCGGCTTCATCATCATCAGCATCACGGTCAATAAAAAACGTCGCTAGAGTTGCAGTGACATAGCCAAATACAGCAAACGCATACAAGGCTAAGAAAAAACAAAGAATTCGACCTTCTGGGGTTTTTGGCCAATACTCAGAACCCATTGTGATGATTAACATGGCTGTCCACCATAAAGCAGTGCCATAATTGTGTAGTCCAGATTCTACAGGTACTTCATTTTCAAACGCATACATTCCTGCTGCTCCTACTAAAGTAATAATTATTGTTAAAGTCACAACATAACCAAACCCTCGACGGCTGACACTTGCTGCCAAAACCCGCATTCCTCGGTTAGCACGAGTCATGACTCGCAACAGTTGTAGCCCCCGCACAGCCCTTGTGGTTTGGAGTATTTTGATAACTCGTATAATCCGAAAAGTCCGTAATGCAGGTAATAATAGAGAAATAGCTGTTAGCCAGTTGCTTTTGATATAGGAAGGTCGATGAGGAGCAATAGCTAGTTTAAGTAAAAAATCTAAAATAAAAATAATCCAGATGGTGATGCTAACGGCTTGCAGTAAAGGGTTTAATCCGGCGATAATTTCGATGATGAATAGTGCTAGCCATGCAAAGCCCAACACTACCATTGGGGTTTCTAACCAATCTTCCAATTGTTGCAACACTTCGCTGCGTTCTTTTTCCAGGGCTTGTTTTTCCGAAAGCTTAGAACTACTCATAATCTGAATTTGTAATTCAACACTAAGTTTTAGAGAATAACTATTTTTTGGATGCAGCTACTAAAGATGAGCTTTGTTCATGTAGCTGCAAACTTTAGTTTGAGGGGGAATAAACAGGTAAGAGTTTCGCTACTTTGGGTATGCTTTCTTTTACTCTAGCGATTGGATGATAATTGATGCTTCATCCAATTGAATGACTGCATGAAATTCAGCTAAACTTGGCAGCGATCGCCTACAGTTTTGCATCACCACTGCTCAAAAACTTCTATTTTCAACATCCTCTGTTTAACTGGAAGCACTGGTATAAAAACGTAAAGCAAACCGCCAAAACCTAGTAGAAAGCCAAAACAAAGCCACAGCTAACAAAGCCGCACCTATCAACCAGTTAATCTCCACCCTACCTAACATGACTTCTGCTGGGACTGTAGTTAAAAATGTCACTGGGACTATAAAAGTGAAGAAAAAACGGTAAGCTGCGGGGTAGGCAACTATGGGATATCTACCAGCTTCCACTAAACCCCGTAACACTTCCGTGACATTATAGATTTTGACAAACCAAATGCTAGTCGCTCCTAGCATAAACCACAGGCTATAAAGAATCACCAACCCACAGAATAACGGTACGATACTAACTAGATAGTTTTCGAGTCTTAAACCCAGACGTTGACCGGCATAGCCAATAATCATGCTACCAAAAACTAAATCTGGAATTCCCCAAGGGGATAGGGTATAGGTGGAAAGCCAAAACTGACTACGGATAGGTTTGAGAAGTATAAAGTCTAAAGTTCCTTCTTGCACATGGCGGACAATGCGGTTCAGGTTAGGTGAGAGAAAGGTGGCAGAAAAACCTTGCAGTAAGGTAAAAATTCCCAGAACTACTAAAGCAGCTTGCCATGACCAGCCAGTGAAAGTATAGCCAGTCCGGTAAAATAAGAACAAACCAAACACACTACCCGCTAAATTTCCTAAGCTGCTGAGGGTAGCTATCAAGAAGTTTACACGATATTCCAATTCGGCGGCGATCGCAGCACTCCAAAATAGTTTTAAGACTTGCCAGTATTTCCCCATCTTGCACCCAAAACTTCACAGTCGCTATCTGAGTTGATAACTTGATGTAATCTTAACAATATTGCTCCTGTTGCCAACATTGTTAACGCTAAGATATTGTATGCACATTCTTTATCCTCTGGGATTTACTGCTTTTTAAATATTCCCGAATTAGGCACAGAAAAGCATCAAAAATTTATGGCTAAACTATCCAACGAATTGCAACGTTATTTTTTTGAAGAATCTAGACCAGGAAAGGTTAATTTATCTGATATATTACAGTTGGCAGAGGAAAGGATTTTTGGTTTTTTGCTGGTGATATTAGCTTTACCTTCAGCTTTACCAGTACCAGCACCGGGTTATTCCACACCTTTCGGTATCTTAATTTTTCTGTTAGCAGTGCAGTTAATTACTGGTGCGAGAACTCCTTGGCTACCCCCGAAAATGATGAATCATCCCTTGGAACTAGAAACAGTGCAGGGATTTTTAAAAGCGGGGATTCCTTGGTTACGCAGAATTGAAGCGATCGCTCGTCCCCGTTTATCTTATATTTGTACGACTTTAGCAGGTAGAGTCACCATTGGAACTGCGATCGCCTTAATGGCAATTTCTATGATGATACCCATCCCAGGCACTAACACCTTACCAGCAATGGGTATTTTCGTCACAGGTTTTGGTTTGCTAGAAGATGACGGCGCTATCAGTTTAGGCGGTTTAGTGCTGTGTCTGATGGGCGCAATTTTAACTACTTCTATTCTGATGGCTTTGGCTTGGGGTGGTTCTAGTCTTCTTGATATTATCAAAACTTGGTTAGGACGTTAATCTGAAAAATACCCCTAGAGGTGAATGAACTCAAAACAGCAGAGGTTGAAAATCTGATTATGACTGATATCAACCTCTACCTGTTTGTTGAAAACCTGCTATTTTTTTTGATAGCCACTGCTTTTTTTGTGGTTGTCGGTTGGGTGTGGAGATACGCTAAACCCTATACCCTACCAGAACCCCTACCAGGGTGGTTTAAAATTTGGTTTGGTACGGTGCAACTTTTGGGAGCATTACTACCACTGGTAGCGATGCTGTGGTGGGGTGTCTTCCAAGGCTATACTTCGGTATTAATTGTCTTTGGTTGGTACTTTGTGATGTTAGCGTTGCAAATTCTCTCCGAAAGTCTAACACTGAGGCAATTTCACAATGTAGTTTGGGTGATGGTTCCTTACCTTTACGTACCTTACCGCCTTTGGCAATTGTATGAGGGTTTGAGAATCATCAATTCTGCGAATGAATTAATCTGGATGCGTAATTTGTTGATTTTAGAAATTATCGTCTGGGGGGGGAATTACGCTTTAGACTTAGCCCAACTGCCAAGGTTACTGCGTTGGGAACTTAAAGAACCTAATTACAATGATTTTTAGCTAAATCAACAGCAAAAGAAAGTTTTCAAACCTTGTAGAGACGTTGCATACAAAGTCTCTACACTGTAGGGAGTTCTTCTTTTATCGAGACTGCTTTTTTTTGAGAAACTGCACAAAAGCTGGTAGCGTCTAACAAAGAACAATATTTTTGTGGATGTGAGAGCTTGAAAACTCGTTCTAATTACTGGCAACTGCTGCCCTATATTAGACCCCAGTGGCAGAATATTACTAAGGGATTTGTCGGCATTTTAGGCTATGTGCTGGCGACTTTAACATTAATTAATTTTGCGGGACAGTTAGCCGCACCCTTTGGTCAAGGTAATGTAATTGCGATCGCTCAATTAGCTGCTATCTTAGGCTTAGTATTTCTTGTGCGGGGCTTTTTTCAGTCTGTGCAGGACATCTATATGTCGAAAGCGGCGTTAAGAGTGGCTTTTTACCTGCGGAAGCAAGTATACGCCCACCTGCAAAAATTAGATTTAAGCTATTTTGAAACTGCAAAAGCCGGTGATTTATCTTACCGCCTCACCGAAGATATTGACCGCATCGGGGAAGTAGTTAAGAAACTATTTCATGACTTTCTCCCCTGTGTGTTGCAATTAATAGCCATCCCCATCTATATGATCTACCTGAATTGGCAACTCACCTTAGCCACGGTGATAGTTGCGCCATTGATGGGTGTGTTAATTGGTTGGTTTGGGGAACGCTTACGTAAATATTCGCTTAAAAGCCAAAACCGTGTATCTGATTTATCAGCAATTCTAACAGAAGTTTTCAGTGGTATTCGCTTAGTGCGGGCGTTTGCCGCAGAAAATTATGAAATTGCGAGATTTAGCCACGAAGCAGAACGCAGTTTTCAAGCTAAATACTCAGCCGAACGCCTGAAAGCTGTGCAGATACCGATTATCGGATTTTTAGAAGCTGTGAGTGCTTTATGCTTAATTTTGGTGGGAGCGTGGCAAATTCAGCAAAAAAACTTAACAGTAGGCGAATTTTTCAGTTATCTAGCCGCCGCCGGCTTATTAATTGACCCTATCGGTCATGTTACCAACAACTACAACGAATTTAAACAAGGGGAAGCATCTGTTGACCGAATTTTTGAATTGATGGCGATGCAGCCAACAGTCACAGAGAAACCCAATGTAATCAGCTTACCACAAGTTCAAGGTAAAGTTGAATATCATCAGGTGACATTTGCTTATCAACCAGGTGAACCCGTCTTAAAAGATATTAGTTTGTTAGCGATGCCAGGGGAAGCGATCGCTTTAGTCGGTGCTTCTGGTGCAGGTAAAACCACCTTTGTAAATCTGCTGCCACGTTTCTATGACCCCAGCAAAGGTCAAATCTTAATTGATGGCGTAAATATTCGGGATGTGTCTTTAGAGAGTTTGCGGCGACAAATTGGTATAGTTCCCCAAGAAACCATCATGTTTTCGGGGACTGTAGCCCAAAATATCGCCTTTGGGCAAGAGTTTTATGATTTAAATGCTGTGGCAGAAGCGGCAAAAATTGCTAATGCTCATCAATTTATTAGCCAGCTACCAGAAGGTTATCAGACTTGGGTAGGTGAGAGGGGGGTAAATTTATCTGGTGGACAAAGACAAAGAATTGCGATCGCTCGTGCGGTATTATTGAACCCGCAGATATTGATTTTAGATGAAGCGACATCAGCCTTAGATTCTGAGTCAGAGGCTTTAGTACAGGAAGCTTTAGAAAGACTAATGCAGCAACGCACAGTATTTATTATTGCCCACCGTTTAAGTACAGTGAGAAAGTGCGATCGCATTTTAGTTTTAGAACGGGGGCAGATTGTAGAGTCAGGCACACATGAAGAACTTTTAGCCCTTGAGCGTCGCTATGCCAAATTTTATACTCAGCAGTTTAGTCATTAGTCA
>NZ_CAWMSA010000047.1:13338-136695 GCF_963870205.1 Anabaena sp. CA = ATCC 33047
CTTTCATGGGTTCATCTAGTTGGGCGGGGACTAACTTCTCTACACGCACAATTACGAACCATTCAGCAATGCGCGCCGGGGTGGAAATTTGACCGGGTTGACAACTGGTAAGTAGTTGTGCCATTGTCGGATGAAGTGTATTTAGTTCCACAGGCCCGACTAAGCCTCCTGTTTGAGCCTCTGGCCCTTGTGAATATTTCTGCGCGACTTCTGTAAAAGACTGTTCTTTCGCTTGAAGGCGAAAGTAGAGTTCTTGAGCTAGTCCAGCGTCTTGAGTTCGCAGTAGGGAATAAATTACTTTATCTAATTTCGTCTTCAACTGGAAAAAATAAGATTCCAGTTTATTACCCCAAGTGACTTGCTTAAATTTTTCTAATTTTAATTTCCGAGCAATCATATTGTCTAACTGGTCAGCACTTAAACCTTGTTGCGCCATCCATGCTTGAATATCGGCAGGTTGTGTTAGCTGTCTTTCGGCGTAAAAACGCTGTTTAGCTTGGGCTACTTCTTCAGCATTGCATTCTATGGGGGCTATGGCTTCATCAATAATTATCTCGCGGATTAATTGCGGTAGCAGTTGATAATTTGCCAGTAAGGGAAGAAGCTCACTAGCTGGGATGGTACGGTTGCCGATTTGCAGCACTTCAGTCATGATGCTTTTAGTTTGGCACTCTTGGGTAATCAATGCTGAGTTTCTACAGCTTTAAGATTTTAATACAGTAATTGATTACTAATGTAAAGTTTTTTCTACAACTATACGCAGGACTGACGCAACTGGCATATTAGTAGGGTGCGTCAGATATCAAAAATACGTTTATTGACAGCATTTAAACAGTCTTCTGTAATGTGACACTTGCATAAATCCTATATAGTGATTCAGATCCCCGAATTCTTTGAGAAGTTGGGGAGCTAAACTACACAAATGTATAAAAATTAGCAGTAAGTGGACAATCAAAAGTTACCCACCTACTGTTAATTTTGGTAAAGATGCCAATTACAAACTCTCTAAATAACTTAAAAGGTCTGCCATTTCTTGGGTGCTGGGCTGAAATTTTGGCATTGGTGGAGTTTTCCCACTAATGACTTGATTGATTAGTCCATACCTGGACTTACGTTTAGAAACGCCTTGTAAGCTAGGGCCTACTCGTCCATCAGCTTCTAAACCATGACAGCCAGAGCAATTGATTTGAAAAATAGCGTGTCCTTGTATTGGGTCTCCTTGCAACGCCAGAACACCCTTGACGTATGGGTCAGAGGCTTGTACCATCTGAACACCAAAAACGCCCAAAATCACTACTAGCAGTATCGCTAGAGCCAATAAAACGATCTGCTGAATCAGATTTTCAGGTTTAGTAAGTTGGTTATCCAAACGGTTTGCTGTTAAGGTCTAGTTGATTTGCAAAATTTTCATTTCCTACACATAGCTTAAAAGTTCTTGATGTTGTCTGCAAGCACATCCAGGGCTGGGCTGATGAGTAACTATTGCTAAAATCTTTGTAGCAAGCGGGATTCATCCGCAATTTGGTAAAATCAAAAGCGGGAAATGAATATTCAAGAATCGTAAACAGGAGATTAAAAGTGGTTGAACCCCTGCTTTCTGGCATTGTGCTTGGTTTGATTGTTGTTACCCTTGGTGGGCTATTTTACGCTGCCTACAAGCAATACAAACGCCCCACTGAGTTGGGTGGTTAAGTAGAGACGCATTTCATCGCATCTTTACATATTTTTGAGTAGGGGATAGGGGATGATGATCAAGTAATTCTGATTTTCCTTCCCCACTCCCCACTCTCTATTCTCTACTCCTCTAATTCCCCAATTCTGTAGAAAGTTATGGCTGTGTTACCGTAGACTTTTTGGCGGCAAATTTCCCAGTGAGGAATGATGATATCTGTCCAACCGTGGGGATTATGCTCAACGGCGATTTCACCCTGAGCATCTAATAATTGATATTGTGCGATCGCCTCTAATACTGGTTGATATAATCCACTAGCATAAGGTGGGTCAAAATAAATTCTATCAAACTGCTGCCCTGATAAGTTCTTTAGCTGCTGGATGACATCACCACGTAATACTTGCCATTTTTGATTTTGCTGTGCGACTTTTTGCCAGTTCTGTTGAATCACAGCACAGGCTCGACTTGATTTTTCAATTCCAATTACTAGGCTAGCTTCTCTACACAAAGCTTCTGCACCCATTGAACCGCTACCGGTGCATAAATCTAGCCAGCGACAACCCGCTATTTCACCCTGCCAAATATTAAACACTGCTTCCCGCACCCGCGCACTCGTGGGTCGGGTTTCTTGTCCTGGTAAGGTTTTAATCTGACGATTCCCGTAAATTCTTAGACTCATTGTGTCGATAGTCATTAGTCACTGGTCATTAGTCATTAGTTTGTCGCAAAGCTAATGACAAAGGACAAAGGACAAATGACAAACCCTCAAACTTCCACTTAATATTATGCCGCGATTTTTTCCCGTACTTGCGAGACAAAATTAGACAGGATTTGCAAGCCGATGTTAGAAGATTTTTCTGGGTGAAATTGTACCGCCATCAGGTTTTCATGGGCGATCGCTGCTGTAATGGTTTGCGTACCGTGAGTAACAGTTGCAGCGCGAACTTGCGCTTCTACGGGGTCAACATAATAGGAATGCACAAAGTAAACCCAAGGTTGCGGGGGTAAATGCTCCCACAAAATACTTTTTGGTTGAGTTAATTGCAACTGATTCCAACCCATGTGAGGAATTGTAATCCCAGGTTCATGAACAAACCGCCGCACTTTTCCCTTAACAATTCCTAGCCCTGGTTGAGTTCCTTCGGCACTGGATTCAAATAAAATTTGTAGTCCTAAACAAATGCCTAAGAAGGGTTTGCCAGATGCGATTATATCTTTAATCGGTTGTTCTAAATCTCGCTCGCGGATATGCTGCATTGCGGGATCAAATGCGCCCACACCTGGCAAAACCACCGCATCTGCTTTAGCTAATTCCTTGGGGCAATCAGTAATTTTAGGCGTAGCTCCAGCTTTTTCTAAACCTTTACAAACAGAATGCAAATTTCCCATGTCATAGTCTACAACCGCAATCACTGGCATTGGCCTGTTCCTTGTAAATTATTTATGGAGGTTTTTTTATATTCTAAAGAATATTTCTGATGAAGAAAAGAATTCTATTAACTTCTTTTGACACTTGGCTTGCAGATCAACAGTCAAATTCCTCTGATGATCTATTACTTGAACTGCTCAAACTTGACTCACTCCCATTAGATTTAAAATTTTTGCGCCTGTTACCTGTTGACATCGACCTTGCTAGTGAGCAGGTGATAGCAAAAATCCAGGAATACCAACCAGATTACATCGTTTGTTGTGGCATGGCATCCAGTCGGCAAAAATTAAGTCTAGAAGTTCGTGCTAGTCGTGGAGAAACTTTTTTACACACCACAATTGATGTCAAACAATTAGTAGCAGGAGCAAAAGTCACAGATATTAGTGAAGACTGCGGTAAATTTGTATGCGAGGGACTTTATTATTCTGTACTGGACTACTTAAGGCAAAATCAACTGAAAGCACAGTGTATATTTGTCCATGTCCCAGTTTTGAATCAAGAAAATTTGATTGTGATTATGGCTAATTTCTTATTAATTATTAACAATTTGGCACTTTTGTAAAGTTATCACCGTCCGAAGGGTGGGGGATGAGGGAGATGAGGGAGATGAGGGAGATGAGGGAGATGAGGGAGATGAGGGAGATGAGGAGGATAAGGGAGAAATTCTTTCCCAGTCCCCAGTCCCCAATACCCAGTCCCTAATACCTTCCAGTCTTTGTTATCAAGGAAAATAAATTAATTCAGAATATGTTACCGTTTTTACTTGGTTTTTTAGTGGCTCAATCAACTCCTGCGACACCACCACCGGCAGAAGTGGTACAACCGCAACAGGTGCGTCCGTTACCAGGACAGTTGGATACAATACCAACATTTAATAGCAATAGTCCAGAATTAGTTTTAAAAGAGGGTATTTTACTTTCGACTTTTCCACCGGAGGGGAAAAAAGTTCCATCTGCCCATTTGAATTTTCCCTTTCGCGGTAGATTTGATGTGTTTGCTCATCACGTTGCTAGGGCTGAACCACCGGAAGATTTACGCTCATTATATGTAGGGGTAATTTTACATAATCCCACTGCCCAACCAGTAACTGTGAATGTGTTGCAAGGTGCGAGTTATTTAAGTCAACCGGATGCGCCATTTATTCAGTTACCCTCGTTTAGTCCGAATTTGTTGGGTAATGTGTTCGCGGGGCCGGGCGATCGCGTTATGTTAGATATACTCCGAGGACGACGACAAGATATTTTCCCCGCTCAAATTGTCATCCCACCAGGGGAAAGTCAAATGTTACTTAACCAACCTATTCCGGTAAGAGGACTCACCCCACCCCTGAATGGGCGTTCAACTTTGGCACGACTGCGAAGTAATGGTACTGTTTATGCAGCTAGTTTGGCGATGTTTGCCAAAACTAATGCTGATGGTAGTGAACGTGCGCCGACATTAGAAGAATGGCAAGATTTATTAAAAAATAGTGATGTATCTGGCCCCCGTGATAAAGTACCTACACCCTTAGAAGAAACTGGTAAACCGCGCATTTATGGACGAGTAGCTGGGGTAGCGCGTGGCGTACATTGGCGGGCTTTGATTGCTGATAGTCCGAAAGCCAAGTATTTAACTATTCCCCAACCCGGTGCAGCATTTTCTTATCCTCTTAGCAGTCTGCATGGTGGTACTTTGGGAACAGAACAAATTCAAAGCGCACCGCTTTTGGTACGTTATCCTGACACCGCTTATCGCGCACATGGAAATTACGGTATTCAATATAGTTTGAGGTTGCCGTTATATAACAATACTCCTAATTCCCAAACTGTGAGTATCTCGATCCAAACCCCAATTAAAGAAGACAGACTGACAAAACCAGGACTGCGCTTTTTTACTACTCCCGCCCGTCAAGTTTTCTTTCGGGGTAGTGTGAGAATACGACATAAAGATGAGAATGGCCAGCCTAAAACTAATTTTATCCATTTAGTGCAGAGGAGAGGCCAGCCTGGAGAACCTTTAGCTTTATTAAACCTGAAATCAGGCGATCGCTCTTTAGTAGAAGTAGACTTTCTTTATCCTCCCGATGCTTCACCACCGCAGGTTTTAACGGTAGCTACCCAGGCTCAACAATAGGGGAAAAGGACAAACTTTTGCTAGTGGTATGTGCAAATATGTAGAGACGTTGCATGCAACGTCTCTACATTTTCCTTATTTGGTGTCGTACTTTCCACCTAACACACCCTACAATTTATTTTTTATTAACGCTGACAGTGTTTACTCATGTTAGGCATACTATTTATTACACATATAGTATTTAAAAACCACTCAAGATTGTAAACACCCATATAAGTTGCAATAATAGATATTATAACTACTACTGTAGTAGTCCAAGGCTTGATCTCACGCATAAATTTTTTTTATTTTCATCCATTCTGGTGAGTATACACCAAATATGCTACTTAAATATGACTTCAATTTAAAATGTTACTTAATATACTACTTAGCCTAGTTAAGTAGTGGCGTGGCAAGCCTTAAATGTTGCATTAAAACTCTCTTGTGGGATGGGCTTCTAGCCCGTCCGGTGCGGGCTAGAAGCCCACACCACAAGAACTATATTTTTGCACTACTTTAGCCTTGCCACCCCACTACAATTTATTTATTGAAAACCCTTGGCTGGTTTTTGTTTCCCCTTTCCTTTAGGTTTAGACTTGTGAACTTCTACTACAGCTTCTTGAAATAATTCATGCAGATGTAGCGGTACACTGGCAATTTCTGGTAAGTCTGGTTGCAGGGGTTTATCAAATTCTTGCAATAGTTTATCTAAGTCATCTTTAAGGTTAAATTCTGGACGTTGTAAATAATCTTGTAGGACTTTTTCTAATGATTTGGGGTAATTTTGGGCTAAACGATGCCAAATAAACGCATTAATATTTTTATCTTCCAGGTAATGACGAATTAGTTTATCAGCACCTTCGATACTTTGCCAATTTTCTGCTGTTAATAGTGCTTGAAATTGGCTGTATGTTGGTAAAAACATCTGTCCCCAACGGGGATGAGAAATAGCGGTGACTTGTTCTGCTTTTTTCAGTTCCGCAGGTAAATCAACTTTTGGCATTACCATTTTACTGTTGCCATTTTTGTTGTTAAATATCTGCGCTACTAATTTGCTATCAGCACCAGCTTCTTTTGCTGCTTCTGTAATTTCTGCTTCTGATACTCCGGCTTCGGCGGCTAAGTCACTGAGAGATTTATTTTGATCAATTCCTAAAGCTGCCAAGCGTTTCTCGGCGGTTAATTCTTGGAATTCTCTAATTTTTTGGTTAAGTTGATATCCAGGTAATGTGATTTCATCACTCCCAAAAAAATCAATAAAATCTTCGTGATATTGGGCTACTGACTCCCAAGCAGCTTGTAATAAATCTGGTGCGTCACTATAAAGATAGTTTTTATAATTGTCTTTGAAATTGCCAATGGCTACAGCGAGTTTTGGTTTACCCAGTTTACCTAATATTGTGTATTGTCCAAAAAATGTCCAGTAATTATCGGTGACTGGGGCTATGCGAGTTAATAAGATTTCGCCTAGTTTTAAGCGAGAAATTGCTTGTAGGGTTTGGGGGTTGTTGGGTTTTACAAGATAGTATTTATCAGTTAACCAGTTTCTCAATTTTAGGCGATCGCTCTCTATTTGGGTAATGGCAAATAAACCCATAAAACTATGATACCAACTTAAAAGAAGCTGGCGATCACTCTCGGTTAAATCTGGTTGACTGGCAATAAATAAATCTATGGGAGACTTATCCCCAATTTTCCCTTCTACAATAAAACTGTCAATAATTAAATCTTGCTGTTTACTATCACCACTACCACGGCGATACTGTTCGGCTGCATAGGTTTCTAAAGCTTGTGCTAGTTCTCCTTCTGCATCTAAAACGAAATCTACTAAAGCTTGTTTCAGGAAGTGCGATCGCTCTAATATCAAATCCACAGGTATACTCTATCTCTTGATGCCATAACTATAGATTAAGGGTGACGAGCAAATCACAGCATCTAACAATAGCTAGATTTATCAAAATATATATTGAGCAAGTTGACGAATTACTTAGTTTAAAATAAACACAAAGCATCAAACAAGGTTATAAAAAATGATTGCAAATCCCAGTTATAACTATATTGCCCCAGAAAACTATCTCAAAGGTGAAGAAAATAGTCCCATTAAGCACGAATACCGCCAAGGAGACGTTTATGCAATGGCTGGGGCTAGTAATACTCATGTGGTAATTTCTCTAAATATTGCTTCCAGCCTGAGAAACCACTTACGCGGAAAAGGATGTCAAGCTTACATATCAGACACCAAAGTTCACATTGAATCACTTAACACTTACTACTATCCTGATGTAATTGTTAGTTGTGACCAAAGAGATAGAGCTTTTGATAATTTTATCCGCTATCCTTGCCTAATTATAGAAGTTTTATCACCATCGACAGAAGCCTTTGATAGAGGTGATAAATTTGCTGACTACCGACACATAGAAACACTGCAAGAATATGTCTTAGTCAGTCAAAATCGGATGAGTGTTGATTGTTTTCGCCGTAACCAAGATGGGCAATGGGTACTTTATCCTTATGGACAAGGAGATGAGATACATTTAGCTAGTATAGATTTTCGGTGTGCGGTAACAGACGTATATGAAGATGTTACTTTTGAATTGCCGCAACCTCAAACATAAACAGAAAACAAATCTTCAGAGTTGCTGAGTCAGCTTGGTCACAGATTAGCCCCATTTTAGTAGCTTATCATGGACTCAGAAAACAAAGAGGTGTAAATTTATGACAAGTGTTGTTAAATCTCCCTACAGTAGCGAACAGATAGCCGCTTGGTTGCGGGGACTGCTAACAATAGCTTGGGCTGATGGTAACTTTGACGAACAAGAACAGCAATTAATTGCGAGTCTCACCAAGGATGAATTAGCCCCTTGTCTAGAATGGGAGTCACTGGAAGTCATTACACCAGAAGAATTAGCGACGGTTTTGGGGAAGCATACACCAGCTGCGGAGAATTTTTTGCGTACAGCTGTCATGGTAGCGATCGCAGATGGTACATATTCCCCCAGCGAAGATCAAGTCCTGCATCAATTTTGTCAAGCCCTCGGCGAACCAGAAGACATACTCACAGCCCTACGCCACACCATAGAAGAACAAGATGCACCAGTCAATTCTACCCCAGCCATACCCACCCACCCCTCACCTGATGCACTCCAACCCCTACGCCACTGGCTGGATGAGTTAGATGTCAAAGACCCCAGAGTTGCCCGGTTTTTATGTAAAATGATACCTTCCCAATGTCCCTTTGAGCGAGATGTCACCTTATTCGGACGTAAAATAGTACATATTCCGCCATTATGTAAAATTAACCCACTGTATGAACAACTCGTAGGTTTACGCTTCCGCGCCCTCTCCTATTTAGCAGATGAATGTAACGAAGATGTGACACCATATATTTAGTCAATAGTCATTAGTCAATAATTTGGCATAATGGCAATTAGAAGCTCTCAGACAAAAAAACTACTCAAACAACATACAATGTCTAAGGTGCGTTCATAAAATGACGCACCATTATCATCTTCAGCAAGCTCATAAATAATAACTAATGACTAATGACTAATGACTAATGACTAATGACTAATGACTAATGACTAATAACTAACTATGCAATTTATCGACCAAGCAGAGATTGAAGTAGAAGCTGGTAAAGGTGGCGATGGTATTGTTGCCTTCCGGCGAGAAAAATATGTACCAGCTGGCGGCCCTTCTGGTGGAAACGGTGGGCGAGGTGGTTCAGTCTTTTTCGTAGCAGTGGAAAATCTACAAACCTTGTTAGACTTTCGATATCAACACATATTTAAAGGCGAAAATGGCGGACGTGGCGGCCCCAATAACTGCACAGGCGCATCCGGGAAAGATTTAATTATCGAAGTTCCTTGTGGCACAGCAATTTATGATGCAGAAACAGGCGATTTAATCGGAGATTTAACCGAACCTAACCAAAAGCTATTGATAGCAGAAGGTGGTAAAGGAGGGTTAGGAAATCAACACTTCTTAAGCAACCGTAACCGCGCCCCAGAATACGCCCTCCCAGGACTACCAGGAGAAAGAAAACTCCTACACTTAGAATTAAAACTGTTAGCGGAAGTAGGAATTATTGGTTTACCCAACGCTGGTAAATCTACCTTAATCTCATCATTATCAGCAGCCCGTCCCAAAATTGCTGACTATCCCTTTACAACCCTAGTGCCAAATTTAGGTGTAGTCAGAAAACCCACGGGTGACGGTACTGTGTTCGCCGATATCCCCGGACTAATTGAAGGTGCAGCCGAAGGTGCAGGTTTAGGACATGATTTCTTACGCCACATTGAACGCACAAGGGTATTACTGCATTTAATCGACGCAACCAGTGATGATGTTATAGGGGATTATAACACAATTCAGCAAGAATTAGCCGCTTATGGACGAGGTTTAAATGAAAGAATGCAAATTTTGGCATTAAATAAAATTGATGCCGTTGACAGGGAAAGTGTTGATTTAGAAGCACTGGCGACGCAATTAAATCATCTGTCTCACGCGCCAGTTTTCTTGATTTCTGCGGTGACTCGTACTGGTTTAGAGCCAATGTTACAAGAAGTTTGGCATATTCTCGACCAAATCAACGCAATGGAAGAAGTAGAAGTGTTTACTTAAGTTTTGTAGGGTGGGCATTGCTTGAGATTTGCTCAAACCATAAATTTTATGTTGTTAGCAATGCCCACCTGACGCTGATTAAGTTTTGTAGTGTGGATTTTAGTGTGGAGGAGTAGGGGGAATTTGCCTCACGCAGAGACGCAGAGGCGCAGAGAGGGAGAGGAAGAGGTTAGACTTTGAGAAACCAGCGTTGGCGGTACATGAGGAGGGCGACTAACCACCAGAAGATGACGGTGGCTAGGGCGAATAGTAGTGAACCGTTGTAAGTTCCTGCCCAGGATGCGAAGATGTTTTGATATATCCAGTTGTAGGTGCTGATGGCGGTTTCGCCTGTGCCGATTTTGGTTCTGGCGAGGATTTTGATTAGTAATACTGATAGGACAAACAGAGCGATCGCATTTAGTCCCATAATTTCAAAAGGTTTACCCCAGCGTCGAATTAATCTGACTTCAATTAATTCATAACAAGCTGCCAGTAGCAACAACGCCCAACCGCTAGTCAACACCACATAGGAACTTGTCCATAATTTTTTATTTATCGGGAATACCCCACCCCACGCCCAACCAATAATTAAGCAACCCACGCCAAATAATGCTAATCCGATACTCGTCCGTGTTTGTACTGGCTGTTTACGTATCCAATCGCCAGTAAAGTAACCAGCCAAAACACTCACAATAGCAGGAATCGTACTAAATAATCCTTCTGGATCTCCCATGAAGTTAAAGCCATCGCCCTTATATAGATGGGCTTTCGGGATAATCAACCTGTCAATATACGCGCCAAAATTGCCTTCTCTAGACAACACACCTGCACCATAATCTGGTACTGGAATATACATCATTGCTAGCCAATAGCCAATGAGTAAGACAGCCGCTAGTATCCATTGTCCTTTGCGTGGTAATTTTAGGACTATCACAGAAGCTAGCAGGTAGCTCAGGCTGATACGCTGCAACACCCCCATAATGCGGATGCTACTCAAGTCAAAAGTCCAAACGCCTTGATTCCAAAAGCCATTGAGAAACAAACCCAAAATAAACAGAATCGCCGCCCGGCGCAATATCCGCCCATAAACAGCCGAGGTGGGTTTGTTGTCTTCGGTGTATTTGGATAACGAAAAAGTCATTGCTACACCGACAATGAACAAAAAGAAAGGAAAAACTAAATCAGTCGGTGTGCAACCATGCCAATCAGCATGAGTTAAGGGAAGATAGACATCATTAGCGACTCCCGCCATATTAACCAGAATCATCCCCGCAATGGTGATACCGCGAAATACATCAAGTGAAGTCAGGCGCATGGATAGAACTATGTGTATGTGAATGAGTATATAAACTATCCTGCCTAATGTTCGTCAAGCATTAAGATTTACAAATTACCGAACAAATATATAAAGTCAGAGTAACGACACTTTGACAAATAATTAATAAATGTACACAAATTTTATTTAGCGTCTATGCCAGTTAAAGTTGGAGACACTGCCCCTGATTTTACCCTACCTGCTCAAAATGGTTCATCGGTGAGCCTGAGTGAGTTTCGTGGTAAGAAGGCTGTGGTGCTGTATTTTTACCCCAAAGATGACACCCCCGGATGTACAGCAGAATCTTGCGCTTTTCGTGATCAGTATGAAGTTTTTCAAAGTGCTGGCGCGGAAGTCATCGGTGTGAGTGGTGACTCTAGCGAGTCTCACCAACGTTTTACAGCTAAGTACAATCTGCCTTTTACACTATTAAGCGATAAAGGCGACAAAGTACGCAAGCAATACGGCGCAACAGCAGCGTTTGGTTTGTTCCCCGGTCGTGTTACCTACGTGATTGACCAACAGGGAGTTGTGCGCTTTGTATTTGACTCAATGCTTAACTTTAATGGTCACGTTGAGGAAGCATTGAAAACTTTGCAACAGCTTGCAGCAAAATAAGTTGAAAAGTCTAGAGGCAAAAGAATTTTTCTTTTGCCCTTTTGTATTTTCAGTTTGTAGTCTGGACTTTAGTCCTGATACTTGTTGGGTAGGGTATCTAAGAGAGGACTAAAGTCCTCACTACAAACTAAAATTTTCGTGACAAGCTACTATCTTTGAGAGGATGAATGAATGTATACATTAATACTGAAATAATGTTATATCAGTTTTTTGAACATTTGCATACATCCCTTGGGGAGATGCGAAAGTATAGGAATAATAGGTAAATTAATCCGGGATGTTGTTATGCACTGGATTTAAAGAGAGGTTTGGTGATGAGCCAAACCTTTTTTCTTTTTCTTTTTTAAGTTGGGAATTTTCAGGTTTTGCCACTACCTAATAAATACAATAGTGCCATCCGCACGGCTACGCCACTTGTTACTTGTGATTGAATCAAGCTAAATTCTGGATCATCCATTAAATCCGAACTGATTTCTACACCCCGGTTAACTGGCCCTGGATGTAAAACTTTCACGTGAGGTTGGCACAGTTGCAACTTGGCGCGGGTAATGCCAAATAACTGATGATATTCTCGCAAACTGGGTAATAAATGGGCTGTCATGCGTTCTTTTTGCAAGCGTAATGTCATGACAAAATCCGCATTTTCTAAGGCTGGTTCTAACTGCCAATGAATAAACAGTTTACCTGGAGGTACTTCTGTGCCTTCCTCACGGATATAATCACCAAATAATTTGGGTAACAATGTCGGTGGTGCGGCTAGGTGGACTTCTGCGCCACTGGCGATTAAACTCCATATATTAGAACGTGCCACACGAGAATGTAAAATATCGCCGACAATGGCGATTTTTTTCCCATTTAACAATTCTAGTCGGGGGTTAACTGGGTCAATTAGACTACAAATTGTAAATAAATCTAGTAGTGCTTGGGAAGGATGTTCATGTTGTCCATCGCCAGCGTTGAGGACACTAACTTTTACACCTAAACGATCCATTTCTTGAGCGATCGCATTTGGAACTCCGGCTTCTTTATGGCGAATCACCATAATATCAGTTCCCATCGCCAAATAGGTTTTCGCCGTGTCGAGAATTGTCTCGCCTTTAGTCATGGAAGAAGTAGCGGCGGCAAAGTTCAGCGTATCTGCACTGAGACGTTTGGCGGCAATTTCAAAACTGCTACGGGTACGGGTAGATGGTTCAAAAAATAAATTCGCTACTACCTGTCCTTGCAATGCGGGAACTTTCTTAGTCCGTCGTGATAATACCTCCTGAAAACTAGCAGCTGTTTGTAAAACAGTATCGTATTCACCAGCCGTAAAGTCAGCTAGGGAAAGAACATGATGACGATTCCAAGTGGAAGTAGGCATAAATCAATTCAAAATTCTCTCATTCAAAATAGCTTGCGGCAGGGCTTACGCCTACAAAATTAAAGAATTCTGGGGAAATGGGCATTGGGAATTGATGCACTGTTGACTGTTGACTCTTCAAGAATTTTTACCTTGTCTATCTTGTCTACCTCATCCCCTCCACTTCCTCCGCTTTTTCCGCTTCCCTGCCTCCTGCCGTCTCTAAGTGGGTAAATTAAAAACTTTCAAAGCGATAGAAATCATACTTAGGAAAGTCAGAAACCCAATTGTATCTAGCATGGTGGTGACTAAGGGGCCACTCATCAGGGCAGGATCTAACTTCAGCCGTTTTAAGGCCATGGGTAGTAAAGTACCCAGAGTTACAGCCACTATTGTATTAGTTGCCATGACCACCCCGGCAATCAAGGCTACCCATCTTTCTTGAGGTTTTGCCCAAATTAGAGATAGTGCAAACATGGTTAAGGCTAAAACTACGGCTGTGCCTAAACCTGCCAGTATTTCTTTGCGGAGAATTTTGAAAGTGTCTTTGGGTGTGACTTCACCTACGCCCAAGCTGCGGATAGTGACTGTTAAGGCTTGAATGCCCACTGTGCCACCTGTGTTAGAAAATATGGGCATAATGACTGCTAACACTGGCACGGCAGCAATTACAGATTGAAAGGGCGCGATCGCACTGGCTGCACCAATATACAATGCCATAATCCCTAAAAGCCAAGGCAACCGCTTACGAATCGTTACAATCGGCGGTGACAAAGCCGCTTCATCGCCGCTACCACCTGCTAATCTTTGAAAGTCTTCTGTGGCTTCTTCTTCTAAAACATCAACTACATCATCTATGGTAATAATCCCAACTAATCGTTCTTCTCTGTCAACTACAGGGATAGCGATTAAGTCATAGCGTTTCATGACTTGGGCAACTTCTTCTTGCAATGTATCCGTTCTGACTTTAATCACGCGATCGCTGGCAATATCACGAATCAAAACTTCTGGAAAGGTAAACAATAACTGTCTGAGTGATACCACCCGCACCAGTTTGCGGTTATCGTCTGTGACGTAGGCATAATAAATTGTTTCTTTGTCTTCATCTTGAAGGCGAATTTTGCGGAGTGCTTCGCCTACAGTTAATCCTTCCCGCAACCGCACATATTCTGTAGTCATGATTCTCCCAGCTGTACCTTCGGGATAACCAAGAATAGTTGCAGTTGCTTGTCTTTGTTCGGGACTGAGTTCTTTTAATAGCCGTTTAATCACTAAAGCCGGGAGTTCATCAAATAATTCTGCCCGTTCATCAGGACTCATCGCTTCTACAAGTTGTACCACTTGGGTATCTTGCAGGGAGTTGATTAGTTCTTCCTGAATTTCTTTTGGTAAATATTCAAATACATCAATTGCCTGATGTTTGTTCAACACCCGAAAAGCGATCGCCCGTTGTTTTTTGGGCAATTGTGCAATATATTCTCCCACATCCACAGGTGGCAGCTGATTTAAATCCCATTTCAGCTGATTCAAATCAGCAATATCGATAGTGAAATTGCGAAGATCCTGTGTGAGCATGATACTACCTCCTATAGTCTCCCCCACGCTGAGAGACTAGCTCACCAGCTTAGAGGAGGATAATACTGCCGTCTTGTGGACTTTTGTCCATAAAATTTCAAAAATTGAACTCGATATAGAATCAAGGTATTGCTAAACAACTATCCTAACTCGGAATTTACTTCTCCGAATTGGTGTTGGGGTAAAATCTGCAAAATTTGGGAGTTTTCCCACAAGTTTGCTTTATTCCCTGTGTTTTGCCTAGTTGTAGATTGTACTACTATCAAAATCTCTGTCAAGTTAATCTGAGAATAACTCAGTCAACTTGCTAGAGGCAACTTATTGACAGCTTTAGTTTTACGTTGTTAGGTGTGCATCGCCTTCGGCTTATTGAGAATGATGCAAGATATAACAATACCCTTGATTTAACAACAAAATCAGGAGATGCGTCAAATTGCCATGCTGTTTGCTGTATTATCAACTAGATTCTGATAACCATAAGATTTTATTTATTTTGTGAGGAAACAACTTTTATTTTTGACTATATTGCTACAAAATTACGCAGTCCACATAAATTTTAGGGCGTGTGAGGCGTATATTTTCAGATGATTGGTTACGTCAAACCAAACATTTACACCTCAGAGGATGTGGGAAAAGTTAGCAGGTGGCTAAAATCCAAATAAATGTCTTTCAACTATCTGCCTATATTGCTGCTGCCACTCACATTATATTCACGGATGAAAAAGATAATTATGTATCAGAATTAACGGTGAGAAATACACTAACTCTAGGTAAGCGTGATCGCGCTTATATGTTGCGACTGAATGCCCCAGATGGACATGAAAGAGCGAAATCACGATTAATAATTTAGGATGGAAAATTTCCATCCTAAAATTTTGGGGATTAATTCAGTTTGAGGAGACGTTGAGTGACAACATCTCTAACAATTAAACATTTGCTCTGGTGGTTTGACCGCCTAATCTTTCTTGAATACGGCTTTTAGCTGCTTTAAATTGTGTAGCTAATTGCTCACTTTGCTCTGAACTCAGGTTGTTGCGAATAGACGCAAACATGGTACTTTCTTCTTGACGAATATGATCACCCACAATATCCATCAAATGTCTAACTCTATCTTTGAATTCAGATGTAGATGGATTAGTGTTGCGGATTGTATCTAACAACCGCTTCATTTCAGATTGTTCATCATACAATTCTTGGGTTTCACTATCACCATAGAAAGAACGTACTCTAGGATAAACTACTTCTTCCTCTGCTTCAGCATGAGCAGTTAAATCTTTGTAAATTTGACCGAAATATTCTTGGATTTTTTGAGGATCATTGCTTTGTAGTAATTCGGTAAACAGGATATTTACCTTATTGTGATCTAAGCGAATCACATCTTGGATATTCATATCCCGCTTGTCAGTACCTTGGGTGACAGCACTACCAACCGCACCACTCAAAGCTGCCATCGCATCTTGAACTCGTCCCCAAATACCTTGGTCTACTTCTTGTCCAGTCAGTTCACGCACTCCCAGCACTTCTAAAATACCTTTAAGTTGTTCTTGGTGAGCGCGGTTTTCAAAGTTAACGGTGTTTAAAGGGCCAATTGCCGCCATGACATCAGCACCAACTTTTTGTGCCGCTTTATGAATGGTAATCCCACTCATTACTTGTTGATGCTTCAATAATTCGTGCTGAAATACTTTTTCATATAAACTCAATTGATTGCCCTGCATTAATTGACGAATTTTGTCAACCATTTCTCTGACTGTATTGCATGGCTCTTTTTGGATGCCATACTGCACATTGACGGTTTCGAGAATGCCTTGATTTTTGCGATCATCATCAAGCATACTCCGCAAGCGATCGCAAATGTCATTATCAGTGCATTCTCTCAAAAACAATTGCTCATTATCTATGAGCAACTGTTGAATTGATTTCATATCTGCCAATTTAACAGCAATAGCATTACGTTTTGTATCATCTAATGTGGATACCATTAGGGATTCTCCTCAAAAAATACTCGTATTCTTACTAATTAGTAAATTGACATATTAATTATCAATATTCCTCTTTCTTTTGAACGATTAACTCGTAACTCAAGATAGAAAATACTGATTTTCTTGATATCAAGTTATACTTCTTCTGCTAGATAGATAGGATTTAAACATTGACTCCATCGCTAGGTAGATAAAATTTTGATGCTAGTTTTATAAATTGACTCAAAGATATTGAAAAGCTGGGAGATTAATTAATAATGCCAGAGGACTCTGGAATAGGGGAGGAGGCACTGAATAAAGCCGCAGAAATTGGTTTATCCAGTCAGCTAGATGAAGTAGAAAACTTAGATGTAAATGTGAAAGCTGAACCTTTCAAACTGGTGCAGGGAGAGGTTGAATCAGTTCAGATTGCAGGTGAAGGTTTAGTCATGCAGCAAAACCTCCGGGTGGAGGTAATGGAAATGCAGATTAATCGTGTGGCTATCAATCCTTTAAAAGCAGCTTTGGGTAAAATAGAACTCACAAAACCAACAGCAGGGAAGGCGTGGGTAGTGTTAACAGAAGTAGATATCAACCGCGCTTTTAACTCGGAATATATCCGCGCACAAATCCAAAGTCAGAAAATAAATATCAATGGTGAACTCAAAACAGTTGCACCTCAACAAGTAGATTTTCGCCTATCAGGTGAGGGTAAGGTGACACTCAACGCCAAGATTTTGTTAGTAGAAAATGGCGAAACTCATCAAGTTGCGTTTACAGCAGTACCTCGTATAAATGCTCATGGTACAACTGTCACGCTGGAAAATGTCACCTACTGTGAAGGCGAAGAAATTTCACCAGAGTTAACTAAGGCTTTAATCGCACAAACAAGTGAGATTTTGAACTTGAATAATTTCGATTTAGAAGGAATGAGTTTGCGAATTAAACAACTAGAGGTAGACACAGGTAAACTCACGCTACAAGCAGAAGCTGACGTTGAAAAAATTCCCTTTGCTGAAAACTAGGATGGATATTATGGAAACCACAGAAACCACTTCTACAACTTCCACAAATTCCACACCATTTCCCCATATTCCCCCAGTGATTGAAAGTGACGATCGCGAATATCGTGATTCGGGCGTACCCAGTACAGTAGCGATCGCAGGACATCCCTTACATCCCTTAAGTATAATCTTTCCCATCGCCTTTTTAGCCGCCGCCTTGGGCAGTGACTTCGGCTACTGGTTAACCCGCGATTTTTTCTGGGCTAGGGCTTCCCTGTGGTTAATCGGATTGGGATTAGCTACCGGTGTGATTGCCGCCATCATCGGTTTAAGCGACTTTTTACAAATTGAACGAGTCCGCAAGCGTCAAGCAGGTTGGGCGCATCTGATTCTCAACGTTTCTCTATTAGCCTTAACAGGAGTCAACTTTCTACTGCGACTAGGCGACGCTGAAGCCAGAATCATACCTTGGGGACTGTTACTTTCGTTAATCGTCGGTACTCTCACCAGCATTTCCGGCTGGTTTGGTGCAGAACTTTCCTACCGTCATAAAATTGGTGTAGTTGGTGCTGGTAGTAGAAGATACCCTTAATACTTAACTCCCTCTTCTGAAGGCTAAAATCGTGCATAGTTTTTAGCCTTGACAAAATGTTAAATAATCGCACCCAATCAAAATTAATTATTTTATCTTTGCTCATCGTGGTAGCGATGGGCTTTTTGTTTAAATATTACCCTGGTATTGGTCATCAATGGTTAAATAATTATGGGGCAGCAATATTTTATGAAATATTTTGGTGTCTCTTAGCATTTTGGTTTTTTAGAAGTCAAGCCGCTATCAAACAAATTCCTATATGGGTTTTGATCATTACCTGCATTCTAGAAGTTCTCCAACTTTGGCATCCACCACTGTTAAATCAAGTTCGCGCTACATTCATAGGTAAACTCTTGTTGGGTACTACCTTTGCTTGGTGGGATTTTCCTCATTATGCACTCGGTTGTATTCTCGGCTGGTTTTGGCTGCAAAAATTACAGATTACAGGTTATGCAAAAAAAAGTTAAAGTTAAACCCAACACAAAACAGCAAAAAATTGCAGAACAACCCGATGGTAGCCTGACTGTATATTTAAAATCCCCACCTGTAGACGGAAAAGCTAACGAGGAATTAATTAAACTACTAGCGGATCAATTCGATGTACCCAAATCTCATATCAGAATTAAATCAGGTGTATCTTCACGACAGAAATTGATTGAGATTGATACTGATGTTTAGTCTCATCAGAGACACTGAGGCTAGTATTTTTTACTAATACAGCATATTTCATCTGCTCAAGGTACGCCAGTAGCGGGCAAGATGCCCGCACCACAAGAATTTTATCATATATGTTTGTACCTGATTGATGTGCAACTTGCTGTAATTTTTGCTCTCTCCTCTGTGCCTCTGTGACTCTGCGTGAGCTTTTAAAAATCCTGTTCAGCAACACCAAAGTATTACCAATCAAAGCATAATTGTGGCTCATGAGTAATACTTATATATCCAGGTTGGCCTTTAACACGTTCTAGCCAAGCTTGAATAGCAGAAAATTGTGTTAAATCAAACCCACCTTCATCAGCGACATGAGTGTAAGCAAATAAAGCAATATCAGCAATAGTGTAACGCTCATCTACAAAGAAACTATGGTGTTTTAAATGATTTTCCATAAGTTTCAGGGCTGCATAACCTTGTTCTTGCTTTTGTTCTAATTTGGCGCGATATTCTTCACCTTTCCCTAAAATAGAAAGCCAAAATCTTGATGTGGCAATGTATGGCTCGTGGCTATATTGTTCAAAAAATAACCATTGCATCACCTGGGCTTTTAAATAACGGTCATAAGGCAAAAATTCTGTATACTCGCTCAAGTACAACAATATAGCATTTGATTCTGACAAATATTTTCCTGGCTCAATTTCTAAGACTGGTATCTTACCGTTAGGATTTTTACTTAAAAACTCTGCTGTGCGGCTCTCTCCTTGCAAAATATTAACCTCTACTCTCTCAAAAGGTATACCCATTTGTGTTAGTAACAGGCGTATCTTGTAGCCATTACCTGACGGTAAAAAATCGTACAATATTATATTTTCCATATACAAAATATAGTGCAGAATGTGTTGACGATGTAGAGACTAAAATACAATAATTTACTAAAATATTTTAGCAAAACAGGATATTTACAATAATTTATTTACCTAAACAGTAGATATTAATTATCTGAAAAAATAAAATTAATAGTAAGATTTATTTATACCAATTTAATGTTTAATTTGATGCAAAAATAAAAAAAATATGTGTGGAAGGTTTACTTTAACCCAGTCAGCAGAGGCATTAGCGGAAATTTTTCATGTTCAAGCAATCCCCAATTTGACTGCACAATATAACATTGCACCTACGCAAATGGTGGTGACAGTGTTACATCATCCTGAAAGCAACCAACGTCAATTGCAACAGTTACGCTGGGGACTAATTCCTTCATGGTCTAAAGACTCTAGCATTGGGTCAAAATTAATTAATGCCAAAGCCGAAACTGTGGCAGAAAAACCCGCTTTTCGTTCTGCTTTCAAGCATCGACGCTGTTTAGTGGTAGCTGATGGCTTTTATGAGTGGCAAAAACAGCAAGACACCAAACAGCCCTTTTATTTTCGTCTGCAAGACGGAAAACCCTTTGCTTTTGCTGGTTTATGGGAAAGATGGCAATCCCCTGCTCAAGAAGAAATCATATCTTGTACAATTTTGACAACAGCAGCCAATGAATTACTGCAACCCATCCATGAGCGGATGCCAGTGATTATTGACCCGAAAGATTATGATGTATGGCTAGATCCACAAGTGCGATGGGCTACGCCCCGCCAGAGGCGATCGCCCCAAGCTCTACAGTCCTTATTATCTCCCTATCCTGCCACAGCTATGACCGCCTACCCAGTCAGCAAACTGGTGAATAGCCCAAAACATAACAGCCCAGAGTGTATCATCCCACTTAACGAGCAGAGTACCCACCCAAATCAGTTAAATTAGCTAATGAGTGTAGTAAGGGACTAGGGACTAGGGACTAGGTAAATAATTACTTTTACCCAATCCCCAATCCCCAATCCTCAATCCCCAAACAATCAGCGATTATGCCAAGAACGCAGAAAAACGATAACTTTATTGACAAATCCTTTACTGTCATGGCAGATATTATCTTGAAGATGCTGCCAACCAATAAAAAAGCTAAAGAAGCATTTGTTTATTACCGAGATGGGATGTCCGCCCAGGCAGAAGGTGAGTATGCTGAAGCTTTAGAATATTATGAGGAAGCCCTTACCCTAGAGGAAGACGCAAACGATCGCGGTTATATTCTCTACAATATGGGTTTAATCTACGCCAGCAATGGCGACCATGCTAAAGCGTTAGAACTCTATCACCAAGCCATTGAACAAAATCCTCGTCTACCCCAAGCTTTAAATAACATTGCTGTAATTTACCACTACCAAGGCGAAAAAGCTAAGGAAGCCGGGGATAGTGACGGCGGCGAAGCACTATTCGATCAAGCCGCAGACTACTGGGTGCGAGCCATTCGCATGGCTCCCAATAACTACATTGAAGCCCAAAACTGGCTCAAAACCACCGGAAGAATGCAAATAGACGTATTCTTTTAGTCATGATTCAGTAGTCTTTAGTCATTAGTCCAGAGTACAAATAATTAACTGTTGACTATTGACTATTGACTATTGACCATTGACTATTGACTATTGAATATTGACTCATAAATAAACCATGATTGATCGCGAACAAGTTCATAAAGTAGCTCTATTAGCTCGTTTAGAATTAACTCCAGAAGAGGAGGAACAATTTACTACTCAGTTAGGCAGTATTTTAGATTATGTGGAGCAGCTGAGTGAGTTAGATGTCAGCAATGTACCTCCTACCACACGAGCGATTGACCTCAGCAATGTCACCAGAGAAGATGAACTACAGCCTTATCCTGATAGAGAAGGCATCCTCAATAGTGCGCCGGAACAAGAAGGCGATTTCTTTAAAGTGCCAAAAATTTTAAATGCTGATTAATAAAAAAGATGGGTAATATCCAGATCCCCGACTTCTCAAAGAAGTCGAGGATCTGTCCCATAATCATTTGATGTTTAATGATGTTGACTTAGTTATCTGCGGCTACTTAACCACTTTGCTGCTGCAATTCCAATAATCCCTGCCACAATGGGATTGCTGAGAAACTTGATAATACCCGGCTGTTCCGCCAGCACTTCCCGGAAAATATCAGGGTGGTTGTGATAGGCGAAGGATGCAAGTCTGCTGACATCATCAGCATTCATGCGGCTAGCATGGTGTGTGGAAAGTCCTAGTTGTTGCTCTAGATGTCGCTCGTCTAGTCCTCTTTGCTTCAAGTGTTTGAAAAAGGCGCGTGCAACATCATCTCTTTCATTGGGTTTAATTTGTGCGATCGCTCTTTGCAATTCTGGCTCCATTTGGCTGGGAGGTATCCGTTCTGGATGTAAAGAACGACTGAACAAATTACGCCGTTGATCTGGTGTTGTCCGTTGAGCGAAATCATCGAAGGTTTCGTATTGAGTATCAACATCGGTGGTTGTATCATCCAGATACTCAATATTCCCCTCAGCCAAATCCCTCATGATTTGCCGTCTATATTCTTCGCTGCTTGTCACGTCGCTTCGCTCCGAATTCAAAATTCTTTCATTCAAAATCGCCATCAATAAATCTCGTTAGCTGAGTTACTTTTCTAGTTCGATAATTTGCATCATCAACTAGCTATACTGAATTTGACTGGTCTGCACATCGTAATTTGCAGTCAAAATCAACTTTTTATCAGGGCCGTAAACCAAAACAGTTAAATCTTGATTAGGAAAGTTTTTGTGAAAACCTTGCACCAGAGATTTTGCTAAAGGTCGCACTTCATTCGGACGCACTTGTGGCGCAATCACAATACCTAATTTGTTGTTATCGCGTACATACGCATCTTGAACTAAGCCTCTGGATGTTTGCACTACCCAGTTACCAAAACTTTGTCCTGTTGGGGTATTACCTCGCTCTAACTCCGAATAGGTGACGCTTCTACCAATTGCTGGCGGTGCAGTTGCGCGATCGCTTTGTGTATATGTTCCACCGCCGCAAGCAGTAGTTATCATCAACACTGCAATTAAGACAAAAGTCGTCAAAATTTTGCGACTCTGCTGGAGCAAAATCATATTTTTCCTCCTATCAAATACAGGTAACAACACATAATTTATGTGGCTGTCTTAATACTTAATTGCATCCAAAAATAATATTTATAAATGGGAAATTTGGGAATGAGTCATATTCATCAACCATACTTACTGTAAGGTTTTAACATTGACCAACCCTGACTCTATAATATTTTTAACTGCAAAAATTTTCTCTATCCTAATAGATATTTTCCAGAGATGTAGAGACATGATGCACACGCCTCTACAATAAATAACTATGCAATCAATCATTTACCTTGCAAAGTTACAACTGAGACTTAATCGAGCTTTTTCTTGACGTTATCTTTGACATCTTCAACCGCATGACGTACTTCGCTTTCGGCTTGCTTGGCTTTTCCTTCAGCTTTATCTTCTGGGTCGCCAGTCACTTGTCCTGCTGCTTCTTGGGCTTTACCTTCAATATTTTTAGCTGTAGCTTTTGCCCGTTCTTCTAAACTCATTTTACACTCCTATTGTTTATAGTAAATTAGTTTCAAAGCTATAAAGTAACTTTGAATTATTTGTGATTACTCTTACAAATTAGCTTAATAATTTTCTTAAAGACTTCTGCCACAAGATGTATTAGTTCCTATACAAAAAGTGATAAAAACTCAAGGCAGATGGAAATTCCAACAAAGAAAATATACAATATCATCAATTACGCAACTGGCACATTGGTAGGGTGCGTCAGATGGCAAATATAAGTTTATTGGCAGGATTTATGCAGGCTGACGCACCCTACATATAGATATTTAGTATGACACTGGCGTAAGTCCTAAATATGAAAGGGAGAAAACGGTTGCCGTCCGCAACTGTTTTCTCCCCACGATAGATACGAAAAATGTTAAATATTGATCAGAGTTCTGGTGTTACCAATTTCATAACGCGCCAATATGCTTCTTAATTCTTCAGGAACGTCTTCATCTTCATTCTTGAGAATATAGCCGTATTTGATGGCAGTGAGAACATTAACCATGTAGATGAGATTGGTAAATTCGATAATCGGATCATCTTCACTACCGAAACTACCACCGCGTAATATCAGGGTTTACAGCCACGTTTGAGATAGTTCTGGAAGTAAATACTGGTGTTACCAGAAGCATCTTGTGGATTAGGCTGCATATCTGCTAATGAAGCCCCAAAAGTCGCACATTCAGATGTAAAACTCTCATCATTGAATAAAGACTTGGGATATTCTCCAGGATAATCTTGAGTTTCTCGCGGTGTAATGGAGTGCCGGAAAGAGACACGAATATCAGCCGTGTCTGACACAGCAAAATGAGATTTAGACTCAAAATAGCCAATACGTTGAGCTTCTGCTTTGGGATTATCGGTAAACTGGTCAGCCACATAGACATCGAATAATCGCACACCTTGGTCTTTCTTAACCTGTCCCTTGTCATTCGCAGGAATACCTTGATTCAGTGCCAGGAAATCTTGTCGAAAATCATGTTGTTCCTGGGAAAAAGCTCGTCCTTCTGGGGGAACCAGAAAGATAAAGCGTGGGGATTCAGGGTTATCAACCGTTTTCCCTTTAGCATTAATGCTGGCAAGGTGTTGGATAGACAATTCACGGGGATCAACCATCTTCAGATTGCTCTCGTTTTTGAGATAGTCTTGAGTTGCGTTGAAGAAACGGGAGAAAGCAGCAAAACCAGCTGGTTGATTCTCAATAAATTTCAGTTTGTTGGAGAGGGGATACTCGTAGTAGTTGATATTATTACCTTGACCGGCAATCGAATGCTGAACGATCAGATTTTCACTACTATGCTTACCATCAATAAAGAATTTAGCCGCAAAGCCAGGGGTGAAGCGATTCCAGCTAGTTGCAGGACTAACTGCTGAGGAAAATCGGACTAGCACACAATCAGACCCTTTTTTGAGTAGTCCAGTATAACGGTTCTGAAATTCTGGTTCGATGACTAAACGTGCTTGGGCAAATACACCATGTCTATGAGTCAAACGAAGATAATTCTCCGGCTTGATCTCTGGACTGTCACCGAAGCTTTTCCAGAACCTTGTGGACGTTCCTGCTAAAAAAGCTTTTACCTGATCTGTTTGGAAGGGAACGAGGTTATCAGCTGACTCCCTACTTGCATAGATGGCTGACCAAAGGGTATCCAACTTGTCACAGGCTTTTCCTTCCAGAAAAAGGGGAGATTGAGCAACCTCATCAATTTGCTGATTGACATCAGCCGAAGTAATAGCAAAAGCTGGTTGAGATATGGTTGTGAAAATGACACTAATTGTCACAATTGCAAATACTAGAGTTCTCTGCAAGAGCTTTGATAGGAAGTTACTCAGATTCATCGATTACCCGTTTTTTGTTGGTTGTAACAAAAATGCACAAGTGCATAAGTTTTCGGACTTACGCAACGCCTCTATTAATAGCGTCTGAACGTAAGTCCTAGCAATTTGTAGCTACTGAGCTTGGTTTAAATATTGATCAAAGTTCTGATGTTGCCAATATCGTAGCTCAAAGCAGCAAATTTTTCTTTGTAAGCTGCTAATGTGGTTCTTAATTCTTCAGGAATGTCGTCATCTTCATTCTTGAGAATATAGCCGTATTGAATGGCAGTGAGAACATTAACCATGTAGATGAGATTGGTGGATTCTAAAATATTAGGTGCGATCGCCGGATCATCTTCACTACCAAAACTACCACCACGTAAAGCCAATGAATTATAGAATATCTCCCCACCTTCATCAGCTTGCTGATCATTTACCCAAGAATGCCATAGAGTAATGTGGAAGATGACATAACGACAGAACTCTTTCAAGTTGGCGATGTCTGCATCACTGGGTTGATCAGCAGTAGTAATGGCGCGAGTTGCTTTCACTGTACCATTGACTGTTGGTCTGGGAATTTCCGGTTTATCAAGCTCGTTGTCATCGTACCAATCATAATCACCAGTGAGTTTTGGTAATGGTTGATAAGCTACACTATGCTCGATAATATCATCTGAGAAACGGTGAATTTCTGCCCATTCTTTAACAATTTCTTCCTGATATTTTTGGAAGAAATTATCAATATATTCTGTTAAAACTTGCCAGTAAAGATTAGCTATCTTAGCAAAGTTATGAGCTTCACAAAGTGGTTGACGAGGTTTCCAACCTTTCCAATCATAACTAGCCATTCTTTCCTTACATATTTGCACCACTGAACCAGGAGTTAAAGGCCCATTGGTGGTAACTAAACCCACAGTTGGCGATACCAATACTTCATCAGCACGTTGGTTGATATTCACTAAGCTTTTTAGATGAGGATATAACATCAACCGCACAGGATTTTTACGTAAGTTACGGAAAGCAGCAATGGTATATTGCTCCATCTGTAAATGAGCCTTAATATAATGCTCAATCATTTCTGCGGCAAAAAAGCTGTTAGTGCGGAAAATGCGTTTAGCTTGTAGCCATTTTTCCCCATCATTAGGTGTATAGGTGACAGGATCTTTGAGAGGAGAATGAGGTGCTATAGAATCAGGATAACGACTTTGTACTGTAATTGCAGTGGCTACCAATTTGTTATCTTTTAATTCAAAAAATGCTTCTACATTATTGAGATCGTGGTCATCATCTTTTTCGTAATCGTCCCAATTAAATGTTACTTTTAATTGATTGGGGTTGTTTTTATGACGCTGTAACAAACAGGGATTCATGCCATTGAGAACCCGATCAACAAAGTATTCATCACTTCTGCTATAACCGGGATTTTTCCGATCTAATTTAATCGTTAAATTCGGAGGATAAGCAGCTTGAATTTCTGGAAGAGTAGGCTGATCAGGATTGAGAGTATGAGTAATGACGTGCTTGGCTTTAATCGGAACTAAACTACTAGCAGCATCATAACCTTGGAGTGTACGACCGACTGAATAATCATCTGGAGTTCCTTCCAACTCACTAAAAAACAACCTTGCAAAGTGGCTATCTGGTTTATAAATCCAGTAAGGAACGGTACAAGTGCCAAAGTCATATTCTTTTTGGCTGACATTATTATCACCTTTGATGGTGTAAGCAATGCGATAGGTAGAAACAGGCTGATTATCGTTATCAAAACTAATGCGATTATCTAACAATCTTAATTCTAAATCGGGTGTGTCGAGAAAACCTGCTTTTGCCGGATCATAATAGATGGTAAATCGACCATCATAATCCGTAATTCCTGTACCTAAGTAATCCCCAGGTGTACCGATATCTCTGTCCCACAATTCTAAGAGAATATTGTGTAGTGGCTTGTTGGTGTCACTAAAAACTAACTTACCTGTAGCTTTATGCAACTGTTCCAGAGGTTTATCAAAGTTCTGTTCACGAACTTCGACAATGCTTTTTTTCGCTTTCTTTTCTGTTTTGCTTTTACCTAAATCGCTATCAGCTACTTTAATGCCAATAACTTGTTTAATTTCATCGAGAATTGTTTTGAGCTTGGACATAATCACTCCTTGTCACATAGATTTGATAGTTGGAAATCTGAAAAAAGCTGTTCTTTCTCAGGCATGAGGCACAACTGAACCTTACAAGGGAACACAAAAGCCATTTAAAATTTCAGGCGACCTTGTACCTAATTGGAAGGATGCTTTATAGGGAGGTTCGGAATCGAATTTAGTCTGGACTTGAGAGACAAAAGTTGCCAAAGCTAATTTGATGATGAATAACCCAAAATATCGACCAATGCAAATTCTCTCCCCCCGACCAAAAGGAAAGAAGTAGTCGCTATCGAGAGGGTTAGCAGTACGGGTGGCTTCATCCCAACGTGCAGGATTATAAACCAAAGGATTAGGCCAATGAGTGGGATGACGATGTAGATACCAGTTACTAATCAATAATGGTGTATTTGGTGGTATCTGATATCCTGCAAAAGAAATTGTCTTTTCCCTATGGGTATTACGGCCAAAAAACGCTACAGGGGGTAGTATCCTTAAAGATTCAAGAACGCATTGTTCTAAAAGTAAACATTGTTGTAAATCTTCAAGTGTCAGAGTATCCATAGAAATACTACTGAGTTCATTTTCCAGACGCGATCGCCACTCAGGATTTTGATCGAGGAGATATAGCGTATTGGTCAGACCCCCAGGAGTGGAAAAATTGGCACTAAAATAGATTTCTGCAAACACATGACCCAATGCTTGTTCCGATAATTCTGACCCTCCTTCCCGAATCATCAGACACAGTAGATCCTGACCAGTGGGATTTTTCTTGGCTTCACTGACAATATTGGCAAACAACCTAAACCAACGTTGACTAGCCTGTTGATACTTGAGTTCTGTGGGTTCTTCGGGATAAGAACCGCGAGCTTGAAGACGTTTATCCGCTATCTCAGCCATCACCAAGTAATCCTCAAAGGCTTGATTTCCTAAGACTCGTCCCACAGTGGCGCGAGCAAACCCATCGAAGATAAACCTTTTCATCGCTGGGAAGAAAGGAAACGATCCTGACTTTGAGCGATCAACCAGTCTTTGAATATCTTCTGTGAACTGATGCTTGAGAATGGATACTTGTTCAGCTAACCACTGCTGAACATAAGTCATACTTAAAGGATGATTCCGCCGAATAAAGCTCCAGTCTTGATCTTGGTTAGGAAAGAGAAAAAGACTATCATCGGTCATCATCGGCCGCGCTGCTTGTCGGAGCTTATCCTTATAAAAGGATTCTTGTTTGGAAATCAGAACCTGTTCAATTAATTCCGGATCATTGAGAACTAAGGCAGGTTTTCCCAATAACCAAACTTGTGTTATCCCACCATAGGTTTCCCCATACTTGGCGCAGAGTTCCCAGGGTAGACTATTTTTAAAGTCGAGAGCATTGCCAAAGGGAAAGCGTGGAATCGGCCCTGGAATACCCTCAAAGGGTTCCATTTTCGACCCATGTATTAATTTGAAAAGTTGGTGCAGTATGTCTACCATGCTATCTCCTTGTTCACCTTAGTACCTACAGATTGATCAGGATGAATTTGCTGGTTTTAACTATTGACAAAATCCCTAATGTTACTGGTCATCAGCAACCACAAAACGGACAGGTAGATTACCCTAATAGTTAATTTTTACTTTGGCATCATCATATCCTGGGCTACTAATGATTTTGAGGATGTAGCTTTTGGCTAGTTAGTACCAGGGAAAACATTTTCACTGATAGCGGGAGACACTGCATAAATTACAAGTGATGTCATTATTTCAGATTGAGTTGGGAAATAATTTTTGCTAGATTTTTGGGTCGATAGTCTTGACAAGTTTTCAAACGTTCGATAGCAGTTTCATGAAGACCGTCAATTGCATCACCAACATCACGCAATTTAATTCCTGCCAGTTTAAAGAAGCCAGGATCGTTAGTAAACTTGCATCTATAGTCTATTTGGCAGTCTGTTAATAAGTTTTGATCAAAATCCAGTCCCAATCCCAAATCTTTTATTGACTCTACCATCCACATTAAGGCAGCATCTGATAAGGGACTGGTTTCTTTAGTGCCACCACCAACGCAACCATGATCACCCGGAAACCACTTTTCCATTACCCGTTGATTTTCTGCATCAGGGTGTTTGATCATGCGAGTTACATCAAATACCTCGCGGATTTCGTCGATAGCCATAGCGTGCAGCGCATTTTGGATATATTTGTTTAGTGTTGTGTCGTAGAATTTGTAACGACGGTGAAGCAAAGGTTTTAAGTTTCTGAATAGGGGTACAACGGGAATACCTAGCGCACCTACAGTATCAAAACAACCTAACAAAGTAATGGGGACGGGTTTTCCTTCGTTTTTTCCGTATGTTTTACGGTAGTTAACAGCTTCTTCACCACTCGGTTTGATATTTCTGTTACGATAAAGCTCGTAGGCTTGAGGTGCTTCAGTAATATATTTGCGTTGGAGAAGACCTGAGCAATAGATCATCCCTGCTAGACTCCTGACTGTGTATGCACCACGGCTAAAGCCAAATAAGTATATTTCATCACCATCTTCATAGTTGAGACAGAGAAATCTGTAGGCTTCTTGGATGTTCTGGTCTATACCTAGTCCCGTAGCACCGCCTAAAATCTTGTAATTTTCTGTACCAATGCCTTGGTCATAAAACAGGATTTGTGATATCCCATCATTGGCAGTTCGTTTGACTGATTGACTCAGTTTGACTACGTTACTAGGGCAAGGACTAGCTAATTTTTGCCAAGTTCCATCACAGCAAACCACTAGACGCTTCATAGTTTATTGTGGTTGATAATTTTAACTAAATAAAACAAAATAAATTCTGACATAGATAATACTGACAAAAAACCGTATTTTTTCTAAAATAAGTCTTAAATTACAGATTTTGGTCAATTTATGAACTTTGGTAACATAATGAGCTTTCTCAGTATCCATAGGACTTACGCAAGATTTGACCGAAAACCTGATTATTGCGTAGGGTGAATTCATTTAGGCGAAGCCTTTCGGCAGGTATTCCCCCTACTTTCATGATGTTGTGCGTAAGCCCTGATCCAGTTTGATTTGTGAACAGATACGTAGTTATACTAAGTTGAGTTAAAAAATAATATTTAGAAATCAAGAAAGACGTATAATCCTGCTTGTGTAGGGGTTTAGGACTGCTAAAGCCCTACTGTCTTTGACTGCAATTTGCTATTAGGTGAAAGTACGGCACCGAAGTCTGAAAAATGGTGCTGTAATTTCGGTTAACCCGCCCGATAAATACTCAAAAACCCAGTTCTATGTAGGAACTGGGTTAATGTGATTATTGCGAGGACTGAGATTAATCTTTAGCTTAATCTATAAAACCCATGAGGCTATCAGAATCATCAATAATATTTGAAGCTACCGGACGGTTCCCCATGATCGAGTAGTTGCTAGAAATTACTAACGAACTAGAAGCAATGGGACGAATTCCCGAAAGATTAATGCTGTCAACAACTTGTATTGTATTAGCCGCAATGGGACGAATTCCCATCACATTCATTGTCTCAACTACTTGCAAACTACTCGTACCAATGGGACGCAACCCAGCTACTGACATTGTTTCAGCTACGTGCAAGTCACTTCCGGCGATGGGACGGACTCCAGCAACAGCTAGTGTTCCCACTACCTCTTTTTTATCGGAATTTTCTCCCTGCACTGCTAAATTAGCACCTTCTGTGACTTGTTCTTGATTCAAGCTATGACCTTGATTGTTGTCAACTTCCACTGTTGTTTCTCCTTTAAGTTTGGCGCGTCTTTGCCGAGGGCTGACCGTTTTGCCATTACTGCTGATGGTCATAACTAGACACCTCTGGTTTATTAACTGAACTTTACAATATTTAAGGAAAAATTAGTTAATTTCCTATACAAGAGAGTGTAACCTTAAATAACCTTGCATAGATATAAGTATCTTCAAAACTGATACATAAGTAAATTTAAACTGCGAATTTTTGTAAAGTTAGATAGCTAATTGATAAGAGGAACTGGGAAGTAGGGTAAGCAAATTATCATGCTTGTGAGGTGTGATTTATTACATGATATCTTGGAAAATAGGGGTTTAGCATTGCTAAACCCCCACTCATGACTATCTTTGAACTGTTAACCGTCAACTGTCAACTGTCAACAATGATGGGAGATTTATTTAATGTCGTAACCAAACAAATTCGGGTTAACTTCACCTAGTTGTAAATCAGCCAAACCATACTCAGACCATCTTCTCTCTACCATTGCGGCTATGTCGGAGTCAGACTCTAAAGGCGCGCCCCATTCGTGGTCTGTTTCTGGGGGAATTTTGGTGGTTGCATCAATACCCATGCGTCCACCTAAGCCGATTTTCTCGCTGGCAAAATCTAAAGTATCAAAGGGTGTATTTGGTAAAATGAATACGTCGCGTGTGGGGTCAACTTTGGAACTAATAGCCCAGACTACCTGACGGGGGTCACGGATATTAATGTCTTTATCGACAACAATCACAAATTTGGTGTAAGTGAATTGGGGTAATGCACTCCAAAATGCTAAAGCTGCTCGTCTGGCTTGTCCAGGATATGCTTTATCAATGGAAATAATTGCGGCTTTGTAACTCAAAGCTTCCATTGGTAGGAAGAAATCAACTATTTCTGAGACTTGTTGCCGTAGAATAGGAGTATAAATTCTATTGAGGGCGATCGCCATCATCGCTTCTTCTTTCGGTGGACGACCGCTAAATGTGGTTAAATAAATTGGGTCTTGGCGGTGGGTCATACACTGAAAGCGAATTAAAGGCGAATCTTCTACACCACCGTAGTAACCCATGTGGTCGCCAAAAGGCCCATCTGGTAAAACTTCCCCTGGTGTAATTGTCCCTTCTAAAACAAACTCTGCATCGGCGGGTACTTCTAAATCTACGGTTTTACACTTTGCTAACTGCACTCCCGAACCGCCATATAATCCAGCAAATAACCATTCAGATAAATCGACAGGGATAGGGGTAGCAGCAGCCATGATAATTAAAGGATCTACACCAAGTGCGATCGCTACTTCTAATTTTTTGCCATTTTCGGCAGCTTTGCGTAAATGTCTCGCCCCACCCCGCACCGATAACCAGTGAACTGTCATGGTATTTTTAGATTGCAGTTGCAAGCGATATACACCGACATTCGGCGTACCTGTCTCACAATCTTTAGTAATTACCAGTCCTAATGTGATAATCTTGCCAGCATCACCAGGGTAAGGACGAATCAAAGGTAATTGGTTTAAATCTAAATCATCGCCTTGAATTACCACTTGCTGACAAGCGGGAAAAAAGTCCCGTCCTGGTTTCGCCTTCAGTACATCAAACAGCACTTTCCCAAAATCTATAGCCTGAGAAATCTTTTTTGGCGGTTTTGGTTGTTGCAGCATACTCAGCTTTTTACCCAGAGTCTCTAACTCTTGGGGATGCTGCATATTCATAGCCCAGCATATCCGTTCCACGGTTCCCATCAAATTCACAGCTACCGGGAAGGATGAGCCTTTGACGTTTTCAAATAACAAGCCAGGGCCACCTTGTTGTAGCATCCGGTTGGAAATCTCAGCAATTTCTAAATCTGGGTCAACTAAGGCAGAAATTCGCCGCAATTGACCTTTTTCTTCTAAAATTTTAATGAATCCCCGCAAATCTCTGGCCATAGTTCTAGTCAAGCTAAATATTTAAGAAGTGTAAACAGACTTCTTATATTATTAGCGATCGCTTGCTGTCGTGGATTGAAAATAGGGAGTGGGGAGTGGGGAGTGGGGAGGCAGGGGAGGCAGGGGAGGCAGGGGAAGCAGGGGAGGCAGGGGAGGCAGGGGAAGCAGGGGAGGCAGGGGAGGCAGGGGAAGCAGGGGGAGAAAAACTAATGACTAATGACTAATGACTAATAACCAATGACTAATGACTAATGACTAATGACTAATGACGTTAACTATAAATTAACCATGAGGCTGACTTTCCTTAACCCCTAACAGCATTAATTTCAGTTATCTTAATTATGGATAGGCATTATTTCCTATAAATAAGCACTACCCGCATCAAACATGGCTCAAAAATACCGTGCCATCCTGGCAGTCAGTCTGGTGACATAGACTCTGCCAGGTTTATTTTTTTAGATATCTGCAATTGCGATCGCCCTCCCATCGGGAAATTAATGATATCATGTCCGTTTGAATAGTTATCATATCTGTTGGGGTAGGGAACTCTTAACAGGGAACAGGGAACAAGAAAAGAGAAAAGGGAAAAGGGAAAAGATCAGCATCGAAAACTTATCATAAGTAATTAGCCGGACATAATATGACTCATCACTCTCTGGTGGTGGTCTAAGAATGCCAAAATTTTATGAAATTGGTGCAACATTTCTGCATGAATTTAAGTATTGGTACAATGCAGCATATTGCTTGATTATCAAATTTTTTTATTGAAAATTACAGCAGGGAACTCTTAACAGGGAACAGGAAGGATCAGGGAACCGGTTTGAAAGTCTCTGAGCATCAGGTTTTGTTCCTAAAATTTGTACCTCATTTACCCCAAAACTGCTGTAAGTTTAATCAGCCAGAAACAAGGCTAAAATAAAACTTTTTTTAAACACAGTTTAAATATCTCTTCACTTACCCTTAACCTGAATTAAAACTAAAAAATGTACTTTAATTACGGCTTTATTAAATGCAGCTAGTATTCCTTTAAATACGAGGCAATATGATTTCTTCACCCACCGTTTTTCAGCGTGTATTTAGCACAGCAGTTGTAGCATCTGCTGTGACACTTACTCCTATTTTTACAGCTACGGCTCAAGCGCAAACTCTCAACGGTGCTGGAGCAACTTTCCCGGCTCCACTATATGAAAGATATGCGCGTGAAGTGAGAAAGAAACATCCAGAGTTAAAAATTAACTACCAAGGGATTGGTAGCGGTGGTGGGATTCGTCAAACGATAGCTGGAACAGTTGACTTTGGCGGTAGCGATGCGGCAATGACAGATAGTGACATGGCTAAAGTTAAAAGAGGTGTGATTTTAGTTCCCACCGCCGGTGGTGCTGTTTCTGTTGTTTACAACGTTCCTGGTGTCAATAATCTCAGATTGTCTCGTACTACATTACCAGCTATTTTTTCTGGTCAAATCACCAATTGGAATGATGCAAAAATTAGAGCTGATAACCCTGGTGTGAACCTGCCAAATCAACCAATTCGATTTGTAGTTCGTGCTGATAGTAGTGGTACAACTTTCATTTTTACTAACCACTTGAGCAGCATTAATGGTTATTTTAAGGGCAGAATTGGTGCTAATACTGCTCCTAAATGGACTTTACCAAACGTCCTCAGAGGTAAAGGTAATCCTGGGGTAGCGGCTTTAGTAGCGCGCACTCCTGGCTCTATTGGATATGTAGAATATTCCTACGCTGTCAAAAATAACATCAGATCAGCGCAGATACAAAATAGAAGAGGGGAATTTGTGGCTCCTTCTTTACAAACAGCAAACGCCGCTTTAGCAGCCGTCAGCTTCCCTGATAACTTCCGTACTTTTGTCGGTGATCCAGCACAAGGTTATCCCATTGTTGGATTGACTTGGATGATGGTTTATAGACAGTATCCAACTGCTGCTAAAGCTGAAGCTGTCAGAAAATGGATTAACTGGGTATTAAGAGATGGTCAACAATTTAATGATGACCTTAACTATACCCGAATTCCTGCGGAAGTCGCAAACCGGGTACTACAAAAAGTAAATAGCAATGTTAAGCCTTAATTGGCAATCTAACTAATTGTTTATGAATTTTGGGTGGGCGATTTGTCCACCCTCATGAATATCAAATCATCTGATTATCTAGTTGAAAAAGACTTTATGGCGAATTTATCTCAACCATCTGATGAGCATTCATCAAGTCAAGCCAATTTAGGTAATGAAAATTTTAACTTAACAGCTAATGATGGGGTAAATTTTTGGCTAGAACAGGGATTTACAAGGCTAGTATATCTATTTTCTGCCATCACAGTGACAGTATTGTTTGTGATGAGTTGGATTATTTTTCAAGAAGCTAAACCAGCAATTGCACAATTTGGCATTGGGTTTATATGGGGTAAAGATTGGGATGTAGGTAATGAGATTTTTGGAGCTTTACCTTATATTTATGGTACTCTGGTCAGTAGTGCGATCGCCATTTTTTTAGCCTTTCCTGTAGGTCTAGCAGTTGCCTTAGTCACGAGCGAAAATTTCTTACTGCCATCTGTACAAACCACATTAGCATTTGTGGTGGAATTAATTGCAGCCATCCCCAGCGTCATTGTTGGTTTATGGGGAATTTTTATATTTATTCCGGTGATCGAACCCTTACAACAATGGTTAGCCAATAACCTGAAATGGATACCAATATTTAAATCAGATTTCCCTGTCGGCACAAATATGTTAACAGCAGGGATAATTTTAGCCATTATGATTTTACCAACAATGGCAGCAATTACCCGTGATGTTTTACTGGCTATTCCCCAACAATTACGTACTGCTTCTATGGCTTTGGGTGGTACTCGTTGGGAAACAATTTTTCGGGTGTTGTTACCTGCGGGGTTCTCTGGAATTGTCAGCGCAGCCATGCTGGCTTTAGGGCGTGCTTTGGGTGAAACTATGGCCGTGACTATGGTAATTGGTAACTCGGCTCAAATTAGCTTATCTTTGCTTGATCCAGCCTATACAATTCCTTCTGTATTAGCTAATGAATTTGCCGAAGCTACCCCAGGTTTACATATTGGGGCTTTAAGTTATTTGGGGTTAATTTTATTTGCTTTAACTCTTGTTGTAAATATTGGCGCACGGTTATTAGTGCAGTGGGTAGGGAGAAAAAATAAATAAATTTTTCATCCATCAACACATCTTGATATATCTTGAGTTAATTAACAAATTTTCCCGAAATGAGTAATTATCAACCGTCAGAAATAGATAAATTATTAGCAGCAGAATTATACAAACCGCTACCCAAAGACAGACTGTTATTCACTTATTTCATGAATGCAGTGGCGTTCACATTTTCGGTTTTAGCTTTAATTCCTCTCATATCTATCCTGTGGGAAATTATTGTGCGAGGTATTAGTGGACTCAGCACAGAAATGTTTGTCAAAACAGTGATTGACAACGGCTTTGCTAATGCCATTTTAGGAACAATCACAGTTGTCATCGTTGGCTGTGTATTCAGTCTTCCCATCGGTTTATTTACAGGGATATTTCTCGCGGAATTTGGGAAAACTAATGCTATAGCTCGTTTCGTTCGTTTTATTACCAGTATCATGACTGGTGTTCCTTCGATTGTGGTGGGAATATTTGCTTATGGTGTGATTGTTTTATGGACTAAAAAATTTAGTGCGATCGCCGGTGGTTTTGCTCTAGCTACAATCATGCTACCTATTATTGTACTAACTACAGAGGAAGCTTTAAAACTGATTCCCATAGACCAACGTCTCGCCTCTGCGGCTTTAGGCGGTACACGCTTACAAACTACTTTTCGTGTCATCGTTAAAGCTGCACTACCCGCCATCACTACAGGAGTCTTACTAGCTGTAGCGCGTGCGGCTGGAGAAACAGCACCTCTAATTTTCACAGCTTTATTTAGTTTAGATTGGTCGCCGGGATTATTTAGTCCTACCGCTTCCTTACCAGTATTAATTTTTAACCTCTACAACGACCCCGACCCAGAAAGAAACCGACTGGTTTGGACTACTTCCATAGTTTTACTTGGCTTAGTTTTGTGTGTGAGCGTGATTTCTCGCCTAGTTACCAGGAAGAAAAAAATTAACTAACAAGTTCACAATTTAGAACTCAGGAGTCAGCATTTAAAACCTTAATTATGAGTCAACTAAACCCTTCTATCAAAGTTAAAAACCTCAGCTTTTACTACAACACCTCTAAAGCAATTGAAGGGGTGTCTATGGACATTTACCAAAACCATGTTACTGCGATTATTGGCCCTAGTGGATGCGGTAAATCAACTTTTATTAAAACCCTCAATCGCATTAGTGAGTTAGAAGGGCCCGTAAAAGTAGAAGGAAGTGTAGAATTTTTTGGTCAAAATATTTACGACCCAAAAATTAATATTAATAGATTACGCCGCCAAATAGGGATGGTGTTTCAAAGACCAAATCCTTTTCCCATGAGCATCTATGAAAATGTTGCCTATGGTGTGAGAATAACAAGTAGACTTCCTCAAACAGAATTAGATGAAATTGTTGAATCTGCACTCAAAGGTGCTGCACTCTGGAACGAAGTGAAAGATAAGTTATATCAATCAGCTTTAGGACTTTCTGGAGGACAACAACAAAGACTTTGTATTGCTCGTGCTTTAGCTGTTAAACCAAAAGTTTTATTGATGGATGAGCCTTGTTCAGCACTTGATCCCATCGCTACCATGAAAGTTGAAGAACTGATTCACAGTTTACGTTCTGAACTCACTATTGCCATTGTCACTCACAATATGCAACAAGCGACTCGCGTCTCTGATTTTACTGCTTTTTTTAGCACTGATGAAAGTCGTATTGGTCAGATGGTCGAGTTTGGGGCAACAACTCAAATTTTTAGTAATCCTCTCGATCCTCGTACCCGTGACTACGTTTCAGGACGTTTTGGTTAAATTTTAGTGAGGGAGTGATATAGTTTTAAGCTGTATCATTACCCTAAAAGTTACGTTTATATAAATTGATATATATTTAATAAAGTTTTTACGGTAAACAGTTTGTTGATAGTGGAGACTTTACTCCTCGATTGTGGCAGGAATAAAGCCCTGACTACGAAATCAAAATTCATAAGAATTTATGAATATTTTTTATTTTTTTTTGTATATAGTAATTAGTTTTTTTGTAAAATTAATCCTAAAAGTAGCTCAAACTGCTGATGTAAGCTGATACTTGATGCACCTGTCTGTCAAGTTTAGCGTTAATGTTAATCCTTCTCAGGTTTTATCAAGGATAAATGTTAAACCAATCAGTAAATTTACTGTTGTTTTTTCTCTATAGCCTATTAAATTAATAGATTTTCTGAGATTAGCCTACAGACATGACATAATTCAGATGATGATTGAAAACTAAGAAATTTATCAGTGATTGAAAACCATGAATATACAAGAATTACATAATGTTTTGTTTTGTTTACTTACCACATAATTAAATGAGGTTAGAAATATTTTATCCCAGCCAATAATCTTGTTATTGATTTGCTTCTGCTCAATGCTGTGATTTAGCTATACATGAACCTTATTTTTCTGTTTAGAGAATCATAGCGAGTCCATATTGGCTTTGCAAATAGTGAAACAACAGCACTGATTTTTCCTGATTTGTTGAGTCAATATTTATTGCACAAGTTGTACCAGGATGAATAAAGTAATTCCAGCCATCAGAGTCAAAAATCTTAGCTTTTATTGTGACAATCAAAAAATACTGGAAGGTGTGTCTATAGATTTTCATGAAAGTAAAGTTACGGCAATTATTGGCCCTAGCGGTTGTGGAAAGTCTACCTTCGTTAAATGTCTCAATCGCATGAAAGAATTAGAAACAGAGGTACAGGTTGAAGGTAGGGTAGAATTTTTTAACCAAAATATTTATGAGCGTCGAATTAATTTAAATCGGTTACGTCGCCAAGTGAGTATGGTGCTTCCCAAACCAAATCTTTTTCCCATGAGTGTTTATGATAATATTGCCTATGGGGTAAAATTGGTAGGATGGCGACCTAAATTTGAAATTGATGAAATTGTCGAAAATGCCCTGAAAGATGCTGATTTATGGGATGAAGTGAAAAATAAATTGCATCGATCAGCTTTAGAACTTTCTGGTGGGCAACAACAAAGACTTTGTATTGCTCGTGCTTTAGCTGTTAAGCCAAAAGTGATTATTATGGATGAGCCTTGTTTTGGTCTTGATCCTGTTGCTAGCATGAAAGTAGAGAATTTAATTCAGAGTTTACGTTTGCGCTCTGAATTAACAATGATCATAGTTAGTCACAATTTACCGCAAGTCAGCCGGATATCGGATTTTACAGCCTACTTTAACCTCAATGAACATCGGATTGGGCAATTGGTTGAATTTGGTACTACCAATAAAATTTTTAGCAGTCCTTTTGATGCTCGTACTCGTGAATACGTTTTAACTCGAATTGGGTCATATTAAATGTGTACTTTATTTACTTGCAAAGTGCTGTATTTGCAAACAAAGTCAATCACTTCTCTGAGTCCTGATTGAGTTTTTAAATTAGTAAAAACAAAGGGTTTATCACCGCGCATTTTTTTAGCGTCCCGTTCCATAACGCTTAAATCTGCACCTACATAGGGAGCTAAATCTGTTTTATTAATTACCAATAAATCAGATTTAGTAATACCGGGGCCGCCTTTGCGGGGAATTTTATCACCAGCAGCGACATCAATTACATAAATTGTTAAGTCTACTAATTCAGGGCTAAAGGTAGCGGCTAAATTATCGCCACCGCTTTCTAAAAACACTAAATCTAAGTTAGTAAAATGCTGTTCTAGTTGTTCAATTGCTGCCAAATTCATGGAAGCATCTTCACGAATTGCAGTGTGGGGACAACCGCCAGTTTCTACGCCGAGAATGCGATCGCTCGCTAAGGCTTGAGAACGCACTAAAAACTGCGCGTCTTCTTGAGTATATATGTCATTTGTCACCACCGCAAGTTGATAGCGATCGCGCAAAGCTTTACACATCGCATCAACTAAAGCTGTCTTCCCCGAACCAACCGGCCCCGCTACACCTACACGAAAAGCATTCATAAGTCAACCCCTTTGGGGAATTCAAAATTCAAAATTCAAAATTCAAAATTACAATCCCCACAACGCATCATATCTAAATAAGTGTATGGGTTGTAATATATCTGAGAGAGATGGGCAAAGATAAACAGCAGCGATCGCTCGCGGGTTGGCATTTACTCCTCAACTTCTAAACAACCTGGTATACTGGGTTTCATGCTGCATACTAGCCAAAGACAAACCCCAGCTACAACAGCCCAAGTCATCATCTGCTAAAGAGATAATTTCTACTGTGGCATGACTAATTAATGGTTGCAACTGTAGTAACATTTCTTGTCCGGCTGTTTGTCCTAGGGGGATGAGTTTAATCCCAGCAGTAATTAGATTAGTTCCCCAACTGTGCAGATATGCAAGCAAAGCGGCTTGATGATCAATTTGCCAATGTGCAGTCGCCAAGCCAAAAGCGATCGCATAATTGCTAGGATTACCTACAGCATTGACCAAGGGTAAAACTTGTGGTTGTATTTTAGCAAGTAACTGCATGAGCGATCGCCCCATTTGCAAGCTAGAATTACGTAACTCTTGAGTTTCCCTAGCAGCAGATAACCACATATTCCAATAACGCAAACCTTCTACATCACCCCTGACAGTCGCCTCACTAGCTCTAAGCATCACCGCCGCTTCTAAACGAATCGCCCCATAACGCAATTCCGACTCTAACCATGCTTGCAAGCTGACTTGATTAGTAATTATGCCATTTTCTACTAAAGTTTCTAAACCTTCCGAATAGCTATATGCTCCCACAGGTAAAGCCGAGCTAGCTAGTTGTAAGATATGCAAGAAATGGCTATCAGTGAGGGTGATGGTGTCCATACGCGCCCAATTCTGGCTGAAAGGGTGAAATTTCCTCAGTAATTTCTAACCCCATTTGTTGTAACAGCTTGCATAATACTGGATCTGGCGAGAGACGTAAATAGTTGGTGGTAATTTCTACAGGTACATGACGATTGCCTAAATGGTATGCAGCCCGCATTAATAATAGTGGAGTGGAAGCCACAACGGTTAAAACTGGCTCTGGTTTAGCCGCAATTCTAATCAAACTGCTGTGAGATTCATCTTGGAGAATATCCCCATCTCTCAACACCGTTCCCCTAGGTAAACGCAAAAATACTACCTTACCATCTGCTGTGTCAAAGCGGTGACGGCTACGAGTACGTTCTTCGGCTGTTAACGCTAAGGTGAAAGCGACTACAGCATCAGGGTTTGGTGGTTTACGTTGGGTTAACGTCAGCATGATCAATCACAATTGCCTCTGGGAGAATTGTACAGTCTATGTAGGGTGCGTCAGTCAGAGAAACTCTTAAGCTTCCCAGAAATGATTCGTACTGACGCACCCTACTAACTTTTACTCAATCCCCAGTCAACAATTTTGAATTTTGTAGGCTTGCCTTCCCGTAGGGTATTTTGAATTTTGAATTGATTTCCAGCCCCCTCTACGTCCACTCCAGCCAACCTTGATAACCGGTGACAATCCGATTACCATCTTTGAGGATGTGAACTTCTATCTGGTCGCTAGCCCAAGTAATTTTATCAGCAAAAGCCGGATTGAAGACATGAACTCGTTGATTCCGAGAGGAAACCGGGGAATCTGGAGAATTTATTGCTAAAGACTGGACAAACGGCCCATCAATTAAAATATCTAGTTGTTCTAACAAGGCTTGAGAACCTGGAGGTGCAGATTCAGATTGCAGTTCTTTGAGGGTGAAACCACTAAAGGACATGACATTTAAACCAGCAGCTTTGAGTTTTCGCGCTAGTTCTGCTAATGCTGGTGCTTGCCAAAAGGGTTCACCACCGGAGAATGTTACGCCTTGATTTTGCGGTTTGCTTAAAATTTGCTCAACAAGACTATCAACGCTGACTAATTGGTTAATTTCAAATGTCCAAGAGTCAGGATTAAAGCAGCCAGCACATTCACGGGGACAACCTTGAACCCAGACGACAGCACGACAACCGGGGCCATTCACTTCTGATTCATCAATGTAACCCATAATGTTCAGGTAGCCAGAGGGAATTTCTGGGACTGAAAAAGATAGGTTGGTTGGCTTGGTTTGCATTGGTTTCTCCTTTGAATGGTGAATGATCACAAAGCTATCGGGGCGCAACGCACCGGAATGCTGGTTGCATCGTAAATAGCATCAGCTACAGTTTTGAGGACGTTAGCACTGATACATTTGATTTTGCGAAATGCGCCGTTAGACGATTCAACCGCATGATTTCCCCTAGCATCTAATTGGCGAACCAAAACACGAGGACGAGCCGGAACGTTGAGTTGAATCTCATCTGGATGAAGACGCTGGAGGAGTTGGATATAATCTTCAATCATTTCTGTTGTCCAGGGTGATAACAACATGGTTTGGATAGCCAATTGTCCTGGATATTCCCCTCTAAATTGCTCGATACCAGCCAGGATATGCGGTAGATTGATTGTCTCTGTTGGCTGATTGATGCGCTGCAATTGATTTGACGAAATTGCATCTAATTTGACAGCAACAATATCCGCTAGTTGTAACGCACGGCGTACCATGCGATCGCCTAGTAATGTGCTGTTAGTCAATACTACCGTAGGTCTTTTGATTTCCTGCTTGGCGATCGCTAAAATTTCCGCTAAATTTAATGCTAAGGTTGGTTCACCACTGCCACTGAGAGTTATCACATCTATCTGTTCATCAGTGGATAGTGCTTGCAAATCACTGAGTATGTCAGATGTTGGTACAAAAATCTGACGCTGTGTGGTATAATCTTGTATTACCCCTAATTGACAATAAACACAATTAAAAGAACAGGTAGACACCGCACCAATCGGGTCTATACCGAGCGATCGCCCAAATCGCCAGGATTTCACAGGCCCGTAGACAAAGGAACTGCGGGGATTTTGTGTAGATTCTATGGCGTTCATTTTGTTTGACCGCTAGTGAGGCGATCGTTTAAATTTGACTACCAAAAATGTAGAACTAAAAGTTGAGGAACTTGTGAAGGACTGGGAAGTGTTAACTGTTGATGGTTAATTGTTGACTGTTGACTGGGTAACAGTTATTCTCCCTTGCTCCTCTGCTCCCTCCGCTCCCTGCTCAGGACTATTGATGTGTTTGACTGGAATAGAAATAATCAATTCTGTACCTTGACCGAGTAAAGACGAGCATTTTAATTGACCTTGGTGTTTTTCTACGATAATTTGATAACTAATAGATAATCCTAAACCAGTTCCTTTTCCTATAGGTTTGGTGGTGAAAAATGGATCAAAAACACGACTGATGATTTCCTCGCTCATTCCTGGGCCGTTATCTGCAATGCGAATCACTACTTGCTGCTGATGGGTGATTTCTGTAGAAATATAAATTTGTGGTTTATGATGAAATTTAGGGTTGTTAATCACTACTTCTTCTAAAGCATCAATAGCATTAGCTATCAAATTCATAAATACTTGATTCAGTTGCCCCGCATAACATTCTACCAGGGGTAATTTACCGTACTCTTTAATTACTTGAATTTCTGAACAATCTGGTTTAGGTTTGAGGCGATTATGCAAAATCATCAAGGTACTTTCAATACCTTGATGAATATCTACCGCTTTGAATTCGGCTTCATCCAAGCGGGAGAAATTACGCAAAGATAAGACAATTTCTCGAATTCGTTCCGCACCTACATTCATCGAAGATAACAACTTGGGTAAATCTTCGATAATAAAATCCAGTTCCACTGACTCAAGTTCTGCTTTTAATGTTGGTGCTGGATGAGGATAATGTTGTTGATAGCATTGCAATAGGTGCAGCAGGTCTTGAGTATATTCAGTAGCATAACAGATATTGCCGTAGATAAAATTAACTGGGTTATTGATTTCGTGAGCAATACCCGCTACAAGTTGACCGAGGCTAGACATTTTTTCGCTCTGAATTAGTTTAATTTGGATTTTCTGCAACTGCTCTAAAGTTTGTTTTAATTTTTCCTTTTCTTGATGTAAAGCTAAAGTGCGTTGCTGTACCCGAAATTCTAATTCTTGATTTGTCTGTGCTAATTGTTTGAGCGCAGCTTGTAAAGATATTTCTGCTTGTTTGCGTTGACTAATATCTAGTAAGAAGCCAAATAATTGTGTCACATTTTCAGGCGATCGCGCCACCGTAACAATATCTTTTACCCATACCCACCGCCCATCAGCAGTTAAAAACCGATACTCAACTATATAATCATCCTGATTTAATAGTACATCCTGGTGATGAGAAACAACTTCTGGCAAATCTTCAGGATGAATGTGTGAATACCAAAAGTTTGGCTTATACCACTGTACTAACTCATAACCAAATAATTCTATAGCTTGCGGCCCTACATAAGTAAACTTACGATTTATATCTACTGCTTCCCAAGGAACTAATTTCACACCTTCTACTAATCGCTTCAGTCTTTGTCTAGTTTGTTCTAAATCTATTTCTGTCAGCTTCCGCACAGTAATATCACTAGACATAACAGCATATTTATTTGTTATCCCTTCTGCATCTTGTATGGGTTCTCCATCTACTAATAACCACCGCTCTTTTTGCTCCGGCGATAAATAAGAAATCTCAAATTTAAAGCTTTCTCCTTTTATCATTTGTTCCCGAATATAAGCTTGTTGAAAATTCTCTGGTGAGTTAGCAGCTAAGACAGTAAAAAATTTCTTTCCTATAAGCAAATCAATCGCTAAACCAGTGTATTCAATAAATGCTTGATTCACCCATTCAATTCGCCCGGTTCTATCCGTCAATGCCATCAATAAATCTGAGCGTTCTGACAAAGCAGTAAACATAGTTAATGGTAACTTGAGTGAGTCATCTAACATACCCATCACTCCGGCTCAGAGTATTATAGAGCATCACGTCTTCCTGCTATGTATGCTAAAAGTAACTTGCTGATATCATCCCGCACCTGTCGGAATACTTGCAGCTTTTCGGTTTCCGTTCCCGTTGCGTCTGCTGGATCAGGAAAGGCAAAATGATGACGTTTGACTGCTGAAGGTAAAGAAGGACAACTTTGATCAGCGTGATCGCACACTGTAATCACAGTATCAATTTTTTGGTCTAAAAATTGGTTGATATGTTTACAATAGTTTTGAGAAATATCTATACCAATTTCTTGCATTACTTTCACAGCTAAAGGGTGAACTTTTTCGGCTGGATTCATCCCTGCACTATGTACTGTTAATAAATCATCTGCTAATTCATTTAAAATTCCTTCTGCTATTTGACTCCGGCAAGAATTACCTGTGCAGAGTATAAGTAACAATGGTTTTTGCATATTTGAATTTCATAAATTTTATCATGCTCGATAAATTTTAAGTCAAATCAAAAATCATAGTCTTCCGGGAAAGCACATAAATCTCAGTAAATATGGGGAATAAATAGGGAATTAATAATGTTATCTTAACCTTGATTTAACAGAAAGATTACTATTACGAAATTCAATTATGTTATGTGAAATAACTTAATTAAAGATAAAATGACGATGAAATAGATCCCCGACTTCTCAAAGAAGTCGGGGATCTGAGTTCCGCAAAATATGCCGTGTCTATCTTTTAATACTACGAGGATCGAGAGCATCTCTTAACCCATCACCGAGTAAGTTAAAAGCTAAGACTGTGAGAATAATTAGCACGGCTGGCGGCCAAATTAACCAAGGTTGTAGAACTAAAATAGAAGCATTACTGGCTAGAGACAGCATATTACCCCAAGATGGGTCAGGTTGTTGAATACCCAAACCAATGAGACTTAAGACGGCTTCCGCACCGATAAAACTGGGAACGGCTAAGGTAGCAGAGATAATTACATAAGTAGCAGTTTGCGGTAAAACGTGGCGCACAATGATATAAATTGGTTTTCCGCCCATTGCTCTGGCTGCTTGGACAAATTCCCGCTCTTTAATTGATAGTACCTGTCCGCGAATTACTCTAGCTAATCCTGCCCAACTTATTACCGAAGTAATTAATACAACAAGTAAGAAGCGTTGACTGCTGGATAATCCGGCTGGTAAAACCGCGCTTAGGGTAACTAACAGATAAATGCTGGGGAAAGTCATTAGCACTTCTGACACGCGCATGATGACGCTATCTGCCCAACCACCAAAGTAACCAGAAATACCACCTATGAGCAAGCCCAGGGGAAAGGTAAACAAAACTCCCACAATACCGATAAACAGACTAATGCGCCCCCCATACAGCAAGCGACTAAATTGATCCCGTCCTTGTTCGTCAGTTCCTAGGATATTTAATTTAGCCTTACCCTCTGCGCCAAACAAATGCAAGTTTAAGGGAATACCTGGGATAATAGTGACTTCCTGCCATTTAGGAGGTAGTGGTAAACTGAGTTGAAACAGTCGGTATTCTGGCCCTGAGACAAACAACCGCACTGGCGAGGGCTGGGTGAAGTCTACAATTAGTTTGCGATCGCCTGTCTGTAAGTCGGTGTCTCCCTGAGTTGTAGGATAAATATGAGGGCCGATAAACTTACCCGATTGTGGTGCAACCCAATAAATTTTAGTTGGTGGTAATAGTGAACCATTAGGCTGTGACGCATAAGGGTTATAAGGGGCGACGAAATCAGCAGCAATTACCGCTATATAGAAAACTAATAGCAAAATTGCCCCAAATCGCGCCAATGGATTTTTTTGAAGTCTTTGCCACCAATTCATAATTATTAGTCATTAGTCATTAGTTATTAGTCATTAGTCATTGGGGAAGGTTGACGGTTGACTGGGTTGAAGAATAAATTCTCCCTTGTCTCCCTTGTCTCCCTGCTCCCCCACTGCCTTGATTACGCTTGTAATTCCTTAACTAAGTATTTTTGTTCTTCTAGGTTTTTCTCATGTTCAACCACAAATACATTTGAGTAGAGATTGGCAATAATTTGTTGTCCTTGCTGTGTCAGAGATAAATATCTCAGCCCAGCTTGAATATAGGGATAAACGCAATTCCAATAAAATTTGGCGTAATTTTTCCGTAAATCCGCAGGCGTTTTATAGCCTAAATCTTTGCTAACTCCGGTTTCCTCAAACTCATAGAATAAAGAAGTGATTTTCTTTAAGTAACGTGGATCGCTTAATTGTCCAATTAAATCAGCAGCACGTACCAATCCGGCAAAGCTAGTTGTATCTTGATGATCTTCCGCACTAGGTACTGGAAACCTTGTTAACTCAATATTCCTTTTAATTACCTCCACATCAATCAGCTTATGTCCGCCAAAACGCTCATCAATAAACAGTTTGGCTCTGTCTACATGATAAGGTGTCAGACTAGCATCAGAAGCCCCAGGCGGCAGAGTAATCATTTCACCATTTTTACCTGTGGCATACAAGTTTTCATGTTCTTGGTCTTGTCGGCAAACTCCTTTAACATAACCAATATCGTGACATAATAAGGAAATAATAAAATGTAACCAGTCTTCACTGGAAACACCACCTTCACGGATATGTTTACCGCGTAGAATTTCCTGACCGACAAGGGTAACTAATATGGAGTGTTCGACATTGTGATAGAGTGCATCACTGTTGGCTATGTTTTCCAACGCCATATTACCAGCCCAAGCGATGATGTCTTGATAATCATTTTTTAGACAGCCATAAGTACGGCTGTAGCCCTCTCTCAGTTGTTTGACAAACGCATCAATTAAAATCTCAGTGGCGTTGAACATAGTTGCGGCTCAGGTGGGATAGAAATTATTGATAGGGTATTAACAACAATCTACATTTACAATTTCTCTCAATGGAGTTTAACAAAATGCAGATTGATCTTTTTTAACTCACGGATGACGGTACGTGCTAGTTATGTTTATACTGCGATCGCCTCTGGTGCTGCACCCCCCCAATCACAGTCAGTTAATGCGTGAGGTGTTGGCGACAGTAAGATTTTGCCGACATCAAACCCAGTAAGCAGTTGCAATAAAATCAGACACATCAACCAAAAACAGTTAAAATTTCCATATATCTCCACACTCTCCATCTTCCACTTTTTTTCACTGGATGGCGGTGATCTAAATACCATGAATGTGTGATTGAGCGATGATGATACAAAATCACGATTTTCCTGTGCTTCACCGTTACAAGATGGGGATTCATTTACCCACTTTAATAAAGATTTATATTTACTTCAATTGAATTAATCATTATTTATGCTCATCAATTATCCAATTAAGTATACTTCAATTTAAGATGATACAATTCTATGGTGTTACATAAGTTAAATCCAGCCTTTAATGCTACTAAAAGTTTAATAGCAAATGTAAATTCTAGTTTTTTCAGTTAATAGTCGGGTAATTATGCTATAATTTAGCTGAATAATTTTGCGGGCGTAATTCAGTGGTAGAATGTCACCTTCCCAAGGTGAACGTCGTGGGTTCGAGTCCCATCGCCCGCTTTTTGATGTCGATTGCCAAATTATTTGTCCGCATTGACAAATTTACGTTTGACCCTCACATTATAGCGGGACAAGCTTGTATTCGTGGTATGCGTGTCCCAGTTGCTTTAATTTTAAATTTGGTCGCGAATGGTAAAACTGTAGGGGAAATTATCCAAGACTATCCTTATTTGGAACCAGAGGATATTTAGCAATCATTAATGTATGCAGCATGATTAGCTAAAGAGCAGGTTTACCCAATAGATAGATATCATCAATTATTAACACGGTTCCCCGTGAACCAGCCCCCACTACAAACAAGCAAAAGCTAATATTATATTTTCTTAATTGAATCGTCTTGATTAATGAAAGGTAGGTTTAACACAGGTTTTAAACCTACCCTTTATAATTAAGTATGATGGCAGCTACAGAGTGGTTGACAAAAGTTTCTACCTGAGCTTGGATGTTGGCAATCAATCAAAACCACATCATGGTAGATATAGAGCTAATATTGCTTGATTGTTAACGGCACAAGCTTAACTAAATACTGTGTAATGGTTGCAAGCGATCGCTCTTACACCAGCCAACCCAGTATTAAGTAATACTTGTAGATATTCGATTCATACCGCTAATCAGATAAGGTGAAATCATAATTAATTTAATCATAACTCAGAGGTGAATATTAAAATGCCTAAATGGAAAGTAGTCACAGAATTTGCTTTTAATGCTGCTCACTACATCAAAGATTATAATGGCCCCTGTGGTCGGATGCACGGGCATAATTATCAAGTCCGCATTGAAGCTACATCTACACAACTCCACGCTTCCCAATACTGCCCACATCCGGTGATGGTAGCTGATTTTAGAACGCTACGTTGGGCTAAACAAGATATCACAAAAGGAGGGCTTGATCATGGTGTGCTTAACGAAGTCATGCCTCCTGAATATGAAACAACGGCAGAGATGATCGCCAAGTATATCTATGATGAAACTAAAAAGCGACTACCCCCAGATGTACAGTTAAAAGTTCATGTTTCTGAAACACCTAATAGCTGGGTAGAATACGAAGATTGATGTAGTGCAAATCATTTTGGCTGATTGTGCATCAGGAATTTCCACATAATAAAATTTTCCAGATGCAGGGCGCGTCAGTAATTTCCCGACATGAAAAAAGATTATTCCTACTGACGCAACCTACTAAATTTTAATCACAATTCATTGGTTATATGATGCTAGTATTTCTATATGGCAAATTTACTTTCTAATTCCTCAGACAGAATTAAACAAATAGTTTTTCTGTCACCTGTTATCTATGTCCATGAATACTAATTGCACACATTTTTTTGTTTTCATGGCTCAAAGCCTATCCATCCTGAAGAATGTACTTTCAGATTTGATTATTCAACCATGAATCTCGGATTTTTGTGAAGTTGTGTAAACTATGTAGTGTAGTAGCCTTATGCTTAAACTTAATCAAGTTTTAAAACTCTATATTAAGTTTTTAATAATAGTTGTCTCAACTTGTAGGTAAATGGCGTGGTTTGCGGTTGTAATTGTGTAATCTGAAAACAGCTAGACTAATGATTAAATTGAGGTCTGATGACTCCTAAAATTCTGCGTCAGCTCTGGGCTATAGTGGAAAACTCCCAAAGCAAGATCCTCTTGCAGATGGATGATGCTAGCTTGGTGCAATGGTTGGCAAACCAAATTACAACACAAGCTTTGTTAGATGCCCACGAAACTGATTTTTTAGTGGACTACATTCAATCTCGGCTATCTCTCATCCGTGATATTGCTTATGAAAGACAGTGTTAATAATAACAGAACTATGATAAATAGTCCATAGTTAATCGTGATCACGATTAACTATGAACGACTGACTGATTAATGCTGTGGCGGCAAATAACCTTCCACTAAACAATCACAACCAACTACGCGCCAACGGACACGTTCTAAAAGCAGTGCCTCAGTCATAGTAGTCAAACCTAAGTCACCTACAGGTGTGGGTGCATGATTACCGCCAATAATTTTGGGAGCAATAAAAGCTAAGATTTTTTGTACTGCCCCTTGAGCGATCGCACTAGCGGATAATTTACCACCACATTCCCATAGCACACTACAAAAACCTCGCTCATATAAATAATTCATTGCGGCTTGTGGTGTGAGCGATGGTAACTCTAACACCTCCACGCCATAATTGAGCAACAGTTTTTGGAAATCGGGATTAGCACCTACTTCTGTTAATACCAAAGTCGGAGCCTCAGCAGTTTGCCACAAACGGGCATCTGCTGGCAAATTCAGTTGCCGACTCATCACCACCCGTAAAGGATTGTGCGCCCCCTGCTGATGGCTAGTTAAATAAGGATTATCTTGACGGACGGTATTACCACCCACAATCACCGCATCACAAGCAGCTCGCAGTTGGTGAACTTCGCTCCTAGCCGCCTGATTTGTTACCCATGCACTGTGACCGGAAGTAGTGGCAATCTTACCATCTAAAGTCATGGCATATTTTAAAATCCCTAAAGGTTGTTTGTGAAGAATCCGGTAAACAAAAGCCTCATTGAGTTGCTGACAGGCTACCGTTTCTACCCCCACCAACACCTCGATTCCTGCCGCCCGTAACCGCGCAATACCACCACCAGCAACCAAAGGGTTAGGATCAACCATCCCCACCACTACCTTAGCTACACCAGCCTGAATTAAACCCTCCGAACAAGGGGGAGTACGTCCGTAGTGATTGCAAGGCTCAAGATTCACATATACAGTAGCACCACGAGCCAATTCTCCAGCTGCTCTGAGGGCAAAAACTTCGGCATGAGGTTCACCTGCACGGGGATGAAAACCTTCCCCGACAATCTTCCCATCTTTAACAACCACTGCCCCCACTAACGGATTCGGTGAAGTGCGTCCCAAAGCACGACGGGCAAGTTCCAAACACCGTTGCATCATAGCACGGTCAAAGTCGCTTCCTACCTGTTGCTGTGTTGATGAATCGGAATCGACAGGCGATCGCACTAAAACTTCTTGTTCCTGATTATTTTGAGGTTGGTATGCACCTGCTTGAGCAACCACTGGCAAGTTATCCATAATTTTGGGCATTACTGTAAATATTCTGCACCCTAAATGCTCTTATGGCGATACTGACACAGTAATATCCCCAGGCTAAGATTGGGGATAGGTTCGGGCAGGAAGCAGAGGAAGCGGAGGAAGCAGGGCAGCAGGGAGAGAACAGCTAATGACTAATAACTAATAACTAAGGGAACACCAAAAAATAAATTATCCAAATCGACTGTTAGTAGGGTGCGTCAGGATGAATATTTGCTTGGTATAGCTAGGGTTTCTCGTACTGACGCACCCTACATTTTAGATATTTTTTGATCTGGCAGTCCCTAATAACTAATGACTAATGACTAATAACCAATAACTAATAACTAATGACTATTAACCATTTTCAGCCGTTGCCACCAACGATTCAGGGGATAATACAGCACAGGAGCCCACAAACTACTGAGAATAGCAGAAGCCAAGGTGACACGCTGATAATATGCCCAGATGTATTCTGTGGAGCGATCGCCTGCTATAGTTAACAGCAACCCAAAAACAGCATCTGCCACAATTACCATCACAAACACAATCAAGGCAATCGAAATAAAATCTTCTTGGATAAATCGCTGCTTTTGAAGCATCCCAGTTATCAATCCCACCAGCCCCAAAGTGATGGCATGGGAAGGCTCTGGCGATGTCATAGCATCCTGAAGTAAACCTAAAATAATCCCTGCCAAGGTTCCCGCCCAAACTGAGCGGTTAATACTCCAAGCTACCACCCAGATTAACAACCAATTAGGCCCAATCCCTAATAATTCCATCCCTGGAAGTCGGGTTGGTAACAATAACAAACATAAAACTACAGATGCAAATGTTATTGCCCAATCTAGCAGATGCAACAAACCAGGAGGCCAATCCGCTAAAGACCTTTTTCGCTTTTTGGGTCTGCGTTTTGGCTGTTTTGACTTACCATTCAATGAAGGTAACTTCATCATTTTGGGAAACTTATTTAATTAGACTTGTGCGTTTTTTGGGTTGCTGACTGCTGGTTTTCCAAATCTAGGTTTTGCGGTTTGGGATATACAGCTACCCAATCTAGGGTTCTGATGGGTGGAAACAGTTCAACCCTAGCGATAGAAGCAGGTAGTTTTTTCAAATCTAAAGACTTGATGCGCCCAATTGGTACCCCAGCCGGGAATCTCTGACTATACGTAGATGTAGAAACTAAATCCCCCACTTTCACACTTGGGACTTTTTCATAAAACTCCAACACAGCTTCGGCGGAAGAGTCTCCCCGTAGCACCCCCTTAGTAGAAGTGCGACTAATTGTTACACCTACTTGACTTTTCAGGTCACTAATTAACAAAATACGGCTAGTGTTGGCAGTGACACTTTCTACTAGACCGACTAATCCACCCTCAGCCTTAACAATATAACCTGGTTGAATCCCAGATGTTGAGCCACGGTTGAGAGTAACTTGTTGCCACCAATGATCAGCACTGCGCCCTATAACTCTAGCAGGAATTGGTCTTGATGCCAGAGGTTCTTTTGCAACGTAACCTAATAAATCTTGCAGTTTTTTGTTTTGACTTTCCAATTCGGTAATGCGGGTTTGTAACTCCATAAATTGAGCATCCCGCAGCAGTTCTGCTTGACGTTCTTCTGGAGTCATGCCTGGAGACAACATCTGTAACGGACTGCTAATAACTTGATATGCTTCCATTAAAAACTCGCCCTGAGTTTGACGCAGTATCCAAGCTCCACCCAAAGCTAAAGCTAGTAAACTCACCTGTAAAGCTTTATGATCCCACCAACGACGTACTGTTACCATATCTGTTTCTATAAATTCAAAAGATACTGGATTCTATTTTGATAGAACCCAAATTACAGCTCAATAGAACCCAATATCCAAACTTTTTTGAGTTACATATTGCGAGAGCGTCCACTAAACACGCGTTCTAGCTGTTTGAAGTTTTCTAACACCCTACCTGTTCCCAAGACAACGCAACTCAGAGGATCGTGGGCAATATGGGTGACAATTCCTGTTTCATGGCTAATCAGGGTATCAAGGCCTTTAAGCAATGCTCCACCCCCTGCCAACATGATACCTCTGTCAATAATATCTGCTGCCAGTTCCGGCGGCGTGCGTTCTAGTGTCCGCTTCACCGCTTCGATAATCACAGATAGAGGTTCTAGCATACTTTCACGGATTTCTGCCCCTTTGATGGTGACAGTTCTGGGTAAACCAGATAGCAGGTGTAAACCTCGGACTTCCATGATTGCGTCATCATCATCATGGGTGGGGTAGGCAGAACCAATGCGAATTTTGATGTCTTCCGCAGTCCGTTCTCCAATCACCAAGTTATGCACTTTTTTGAGATACATGATGATCGACTCGGTTAATTCATCACCAGCAACGCGTACTGATTCGCTTAATACAGTCCCTTGGAGACTGAGAACGGCAACTTCTGTAGTACCACCACCAATATCAATAATCATGTTCCCAGTCGGTTCAGCCACTGGTAATCCCGCACCAATTGCGGCGGCTACTGGTTCATCAATTAAATATACTTCTCTTGCCCCTGCTTGAGCTGCTGCATCCATCACGGCTCGTCTTTCTACACCCGTGACACCACTGGGTATCCCAATGACAATCCGAGGTAATATCAACGACCGTCCCTCATGGACTCGCTGAATAAAACTTTTCAGCATCAACTCAGCCGTATCAAAGTCAGCAATCACCCCATCTCGCAAAGGTCGCATTGCAATCACATTTCCAGGTGTACGACCCAGCATTTTTTTAGCTTCTTCACCTACTGCTATGGCTACCTTTTCATTTTGATCAATTGCCACTACAGAAGGTTCTTGGAGTACAATACCTTTACCAGATACATAAACGAGAGTATTGGCAGTACCGAGGTCGATACCCATATCCCACGATGAGCGAAAGTTCCTAAACAGACCCACGCGTGTCTACGCCCCCTAATTTGCGATAATTCTAGACTACAACTGTTAGAGCGAATCGAGCTGGATTCTATTATTTTTTTGGTGTCAGAGTCCAGTCCAATGCACTGTTTTATGAACAGTTGTGCTAACACCTACTTAATCGTAGGCGTTTATGTCTTTGATATTCTGGGACTAATTAGGTATATCCGTATATTTTTTCAGTTTCTCCCAAGAATTTTGCTGATTTTTATACCTAATTTTTTTGTGATTTTTTTAACGCTTTGCAAGAGAATGACAATTCGCTATGATCAAATTCAAGACAAACAGGTACGTGCGTACTAAAAGGTAAATCAATCAAATGAATATTAATATAGTCACCCTAGTTGGTCGGGTAGGTACTGACCCAGACCTGAAATATTTTGAGTCGGGCAGCGTCAAGTGTAGATTAACACTAGCAGTTGACCGTAGAAGCCGTAATAGTGATGAGCCTGACTGGTTCAATTTAGAACTATGGGGAAAAACAGCAGAGATAGCAGGTAATTACGTCCGAAAGGGTAAGCAAATTGCTGTCAAAGGTTCCTTAAAGTTCAATACTTGGAATGACGCTCAAACTGGAATGTTACGTTCTACACCAGTTATACAAGTAGACCAATTAGAGTTGTTAGGTTCCAAGCAAGATAGAGACGCAGGTGGAGACTACTCCCCAGAACATTTTTAACAAGAGTCATTAGTCAATAGTCCCAAGTATTGACTAATGACTAATGACTAATAACTAATAACTAATTTGCAACGTTACCGATGCTTCAACTTCTTGTTCACCAGCAATTACAGGTGTGGAAGCGTCGGCGTTAGCTAACTTAGCAGCCTCAGCGCGATATAACATTGGGGGTGGAGGCGCAGTTGCACCACCTACTTGAACACTTACTATTTCTTTAGCTTGAAAACCTAGACTGCTCAAAACAGCATTAGCTTGTTGTTGAGCGTCTTGGGTAGCTTCTTTTAAAGCTTGTTGTCTAGCAGATGCGATCGCTTCATCAGTAGCCACAAAACGAATACCATTAATTTGGGTTGCACCTGCTTTCACCGCATCATCTAACAATGTCCCAGCCTTGTCATTAGGAACTCGAAAACTCACAGTATTACTGGCAGCATAACCAGTAATGCGCTGCACATTATTGGTGTAACTATAAACTGGGTTGAGGCGAATACCAGTAGTTTGTAATTTTGCCACATTCCGGTTTTTCAGTAAAGCCACCACCGCCGCAGACCTACGTGCTGCTTCTTGCTGTACCTCTTGAGCCGTTTTACCTTGAATTTCTACCCCCAGACTGACTTGTGCCAAAGTTGTGGGAATTGATTCTTCACCGCGGCCTGTCACAGTTAAAGTCCGCCAGACTTTTTCTTTTTCTTGCGCTATTCCAGGCTGCACAAAAGTCACAAAGATGAACAACGTTAGCGGTAAAGTTTGCCAAAATTTCCCAGCAAACAACCGAGAACGCAACAAAGCGACTCTAAGCATACAATTATTTTTACTCCTATCCAGAATCTTTACGGATACTTCCACCGTATTTATTAGTTTTCCATTAATTTTTAATAGTCAACATCCCCCATGAGATTTGTATAAAACTCATAGCATGACGCAATACGATTTTTCTGTTCCAACTTTGACACCGTTATAGTCAAAAACTGAAACGGTTACATTTTTAGCAACCAAAAAAAATCCTTAAAGCACTACTTGACAAAGGTGCGATGGGTAACGCTAACCTAACGCATCCTACATAGCTGATGCACTCACAACACAAAGCGGCTGAGGAATACCAGCAGCAAAGGTTCACTTGTGGCAATTTTCCTGATTGTCGTAGCAATTTTCGGTAAAGTGATCACAGGCTTCAGCGTCTTTGGTCAGTCCCAAATCAACCGCCTAGCGACTGGTGTGGGCATAATACTTAAGGGGGAAGTCGAATTGGTATTTTCTGGTGTCCCTGCTACCAGTGACGTACTCTCTAAACTAATAGGGGTGGCAATGATTGATCACGGTTATTCTCACAACCTGATTAGCCCTTCCCCGGCTAAGTTCCTCTTGTCTTGCAAAATCACACAACATGGCAAAAGATTCAAAGCAACTCATTCTAGAGGAGTAGGGAATAGGCAACCACAAGCATCTCATTGATTTTTAGTCCCCAGTCTCCTGCTTTCCCAGTTCCCTACTTCCCCAATCCGGCGGAAACTTCTGTACTCTATACTCCGTCCCCTGAAATTGTTTATTTTATTTGTTGTCCCATTGCTACTATCATTTGGAATGTTATTTGTTGCCAGTTTTGTCTCACTTCTCAGTCCTAATCTAGATGTTTATTCAGCAAGTAAAAGATAATAACTGCAAATCTTGTCATATCAGCTAACACAACTTGGAGTTTTAATCTAAAAAACCCAATTACTAACAATCAATTCAGTCAATCTTCATCTCTGGCCAACTCAGTGTTACATCTGATGCTTTGTAGGGTAAATTATAAGTCCTGATATTCAGGCAAAAGTTGCGGGAATACTGTGAGGATAAGCTATTAATTTGCTTTTTTTATACTAGCACCCCAGTCAGAGAAGGTATCAAGACTCAAAATTAGGTGGTGAAGGTGTGACAACTTACCAATATGTTGAGATATTGATGACTCTCATGAATGTGAATCAGGAGAAAGGATTGTGAAATTACACTGGCTACTATCTGGTACTGTTGGAACTGTCATGTTACTTTCGTCGCCAGCATTAGCGGCGCGGTTGGATTCTTGGCGGTTTGATGCCCAGCAGAACCGTTTGCAAATTAACACCACAGGCGCAGTTCAACCCAAAGCACAACTGATTTTCAACCCCACACGTTTAGTGATTGATTTGCCTGGGGTAGTATTTGGGCGACCACAGTCCACACAACCGATAGGTGGTGCCATTCGCGCTGTTCGGGTAGGGCAATTTGACCCACAAACCACACGAATCGTTGTAGAGTTGGCTCCTGGTTACAACCTCGACCCCCAACAGGTAAAATTCGTGGGTGTAACTGCTAATCGATGGACAGTCCAGTTACCCACTCCCACAAGGGAGCAAGCCGAGTCTACCTCTGAAAATGTTTACAATAGAGTCACTCTAGAATCTGAGACTAAACCAGAGTTTTCTAATAATGTTGTCAGTGCAGTCGGCGGGAAAACTCAAATCGACAATTTACAAGTAACTGGGGATGGTTTTTTTGTCCGTACCAGTGGCGGGAATCCTGATATTCAGATGATTCGCAGCCGCGATCGCGCTACAATTTTTATCGATATCCCTGATGCCAGGTTATCATCCCGTCTCACCCAGCGTAATATTACCGTCAACAAGCATGGTGTGAGCCGAGTAGAACTTATTCAACTCCAAACCCGCACCCCCTCTGTTCGCATGGCTTTGCGGGTAGACAAAAATAGTCCTGACTGGCGTGTTACCAAGAGTAGTGCTGGCGGGTTGGTAGTTCTCCCCAGTCGCGTGGTGAGATTGTCAGGAAATGATAATAATGATAATTCTGACAATTCCGACAATATTACTTTACCCAGCAGACCAGTTGCAAATAAAGCACCAGCTACGATTCAATCTATTGACTTAGTAGATAATCGATTACTGATTCGCGCTGATCAAGCGACATCTGCTACCAGTGGATGGGATAGAACAACCGGTCTTTTCCGCATCACTATTCCTAACGCGAAGTTAGCTTCTAACGTTAAAGGCCCGACTTTTAAAGCTAATAGTCCGATTCTGCGCGTCCGGTTACAAACCCAAAACCCCAATACTGTAGTTGTTTTAGTCCAACCAGCCGCAGGAGTGCAAATTGGCGCACTCAATCAAGTCGGTAGTCAATTTTTGGCTTTGGAATTACAAGGTTCGCGTCGGACGATCGCCACACCACCTTTACCTCCCATCCCCGAACAACTACCAGATGCGAGAAATCCTATACCTGTACCCCAACCAAATACCCGTCCACTTCCTAGAGGTAAAGTCATAGTGCTAATTGATCCTGGACATGGTGGTAAAGACCCAGGTGCAATTGGTATTGGTGGATTACGTGAAAAAGATGTCATCTTACCCATTGGCCAACGCATTGCTCAGATTTTGCAACAAAACGGCGTGCAGGTAGTGATGACCAGAGATTCTGACTACTTCGTTAGTCTACCAGGACGAGTCCAAATGGCCGAACGAGCTAATGCTGATGTGTTTGTCAGTATCCACGCCAATGCCATCGGCGGCGGACGAACAGAAGTTAATGGTTTGGAAACATATTATTACGACAGTGGTCTGGGTTTAGCGCGTGCAGTTCATCAGAGCATTCTCCAAAGTGTCAATGTCAGAGATCGGGGAGTACGACGAGCTAGATTTTATGTCCTCAGAAAAAGTTCTATGCCCTCTATTTTGGTGGAAACAGGTTTTGTGACTGGTCGAGAGGATGCCGCTAAGTTGAGAACTTCAGCTTATCAAAATCAAATGGCAGAGGCGATCGCTCGTGGTATTCTTAACTACTTAAAACGATAAGTGTAATTAAAACGGATAAGGATAGTAAAACCACTGAAAACATCCGAATTTACTGACAAATCACAGACAGGAAAAATTATGTAGAGAATACAATGGCAAAAATTAGAGAGCCTGCTATAATTTAACGCCATTAGTTAGATGCGTTTTATACCAGCACAAAATTTGTTTGCCACCTATAAAAGTGAGAACGATGACGGTGTGACGGTGTGAGGATTTGCAAATGTTTTGAGAGATTAATCATGCGAATCAGGAGCAAGAATTGTGAAATTACACTGGCTACTATCCGGTACAGTTGGAACTGTGATGTTACTATCGTCGCCAGCATTAGCGGCGCGGTTGGATTCTTGGCGGTTTGATGCCCAGCACAACCGGTTGCAAATTAACACCACAGGCGCAGTTCAACCCCAAGCACAACTGATTTTCAACCCCACACGTTTAGTGATTGATTTGCCTGGGGTAACATTTGGGCGACCACAGTCCACGCAACCGATAGGTGGTGCCATTCGCGCTGTCCGGGTAGGCCAGTTTGACCCACAAACCACACGAATCGTTGTGGAGTTGGCTCCTGGTTACACCCTCAACCCCCAAGAAGTAAAATTTGTTGGTGTGACTGCTAATCGATGGACGGTACAGTTACCCACACCCGTAGCTGAAAACGTCATAGATACCCCAGAAATTGCCCAGCAACTACCCTCTAACTCTCCTGAGAAAAATATTTACAGAAATATTTACTCTGTTACACCCCATCTTCCAGCAACAGAGGTCAACACCGTCGCCTCTGTCACTGAAATTGAAAACTTACAAGTGACAGCAGATGGTTTTTTCATCCGCACTCGTGGCGGTAATCCGCAAATTCAAGTCAATCGGACTGAGGATAAAAAGGCGATTACTATAGATGTTGCTGGCGCATCTTTATCACCTACTCTCAGTCAGCAGGATTTGACGATCAATCGTTATGGTGTGAGTCGGATTCAATTTACCCAGCTACAAAACAAACCCCAATCTGTACGCCTGACAATGCAGGTGGATCAAAACAGTCCAGATTGGCGGGTAAGCACCAGTAGTGTCGGTGGATTTGTGGTTCTGCCTCATAGAACTCAGGTCAGATTACCAAACGAGCATAGCCCAAACCTCATATTATCTACCACCAACTCACCCGCTACCATTCAAGCGGTAGAACTAGCTAATAACGGTACGCAATTGTTGATTCGCTCTGACCAACCTGTAACTACTCAAAGTGGTTGGGATAGAACCTCTGGATTGTTTCGCATCACAATTAACAATGCTAAGTTAGCTGCCAAAGTCAAAGGCCCAGAATTTACAGCCAATAGTCCCATTCTTCGGGTAAGACTGCAATCCCAAGCACCGAATACAGTGGTGCTGTTGGTACAACCAGCCGCAGGAGTACAAATTGGAGAACTCAATCAACTCAGCAATCAACTGTTAGCACTAGAGTTACAAGGCTCACGACAAGTTGTAGTTGTACCACCTTTATCATCAACTTCCCAAGCTCAATTACCACAGCCAAATATAGATAATCCTCCAACCATATCTCAGCCAGTACCCAGTCCCTCTGTTCCCAGAGGTAAAGTTGTGGTAGTGATTGACCCCGGTCATGGCGGTAAAGACTCAGGCGCGCCTGGTTTGGGTGGGTTATTAGAAAAAGATGTAGTGTTACCGATTGGCCGCAGAATTGCTGAGATTCTGGAGCAGAATGGAGTGCAAACTGTCTTAACACGGAATGCTGACTTCTTTGTAGAACTCCAGGGTAGAGTAGACATCGCTGAACGAGCTAATGCCACAGTATTTGTCAGCGTTCATGGTAATTCTGTAGAAAATCGCCCTAATGTCAATGGTTTAGAAGTCTATTATTACGAAAGTGGTTATGCTCTAGCTGAATCAGTCCGCAAGAGTATTCTGCAAAGTATAGGCACTATTAAAGACCGAGGTACACGCAAAGCTAGATTTTACGTCCTCAGAAAGAGTTCTATGCCATCGATTTTAGTAGAAACAGGCTATATGTCAGGTCGGGAAGATAATCCTAGATTGGGTTCACCGGAATATCAGAATCGAATGGCAGAGGCGATCGCTCGTGGTATTTTGCAATATTTAAAGAGAGGCTAAAAATCTCATTACCAAAAAATTGGGTTTGAGGATGTCAAAATGTAAGAACATAGTACAAATCATAAATTGGTGTGCATACAGAATTTAATAGTCATTTAGCAAAATGTCTGCTAAATTCTGTATTTTAAATCCCCAAATTTCCATCAGTATTTGCCTGTGTATTCATCTTCCGGCTTTGAAGGTAATCTTTACAATTTTTTAGACCAAGAGCCTCAACGCGCTCCTATTGGTGTTTTTGATAGTGGTGTGGGTGGGTTGACGGTATTGCGTCAACTCTATCGGCAATTACCTCACGAATCAATCATTTACTTTGGCGATACCGCTAGGCTACCCTACGGCATTCGTTCGCAAGCAGACATTTTACAGTTTGTCCGCGAAATTCTGGACTGGATGCAACAGCAACGCGTCAAAATGGTAATCATGGCTTGTAACACCAGTTCTGCTCTCGCACTAGAAATAGTCCGGGAAGAATACAAGATTCCGATTCTCGGAGTCATTCTTCCTGGTGCGAAAGCAGCCACACAACAAGGTAAGCGTATTGGTGTAATCGCCACTCCAGCCACAGCTAAAAGTAATGCCTATAAGCACGCTATCTTAGAAATTAACCCGGATGTGGAAGTGTGGCAAGTCGGCTGTCCTGAGTTTGTACCACTGATTGAGCAAAATCGGATTGACGATCCCTACACTACTGAGGTAGCTAGGTCTTATCTAGAACCTCTGCTGCAACAAGACATTGATACTTTGGTTTACGGCTGTACCCATTATCCCTTGCTCGCGCCTGTGGTGCGATCGCTTGTTCCTTCCCAAGTTAAAATTATTGATCCGGCTGTTCATGTCGTCACAGCCTGTAGCCAAGAATTAGACCTACTAGGTTTAAGCAACACTCACCCCCCCCTACCCACTCGCTTTGTCGTGAGTGGCTGTCCCCAACAGTTTGCTCAATCTGGAGTGCAGTGGCTAGGTTGTACCCCAATGGTTGAGTCGGTAAACTGGGCTAGTGTTCCAGTTTCCCAACTCTAGCAAGATTTTTTAGCTGAAAATTAGTTAATAGTTAATGGTCAACAGTCCAAAGTCCATCACGAATGATGGATAATAACGATTGTACAGACGCTATTACGCTCGTTCTTCCACTTCTGATCGCGTCTCTACTGACTATTAACTATTTCTGTCACTGTTGGCGTTAGGGGTAATTCCTCTGGTTCTTTTTCTAAAGGCACTGGAGAAACATTCTCATGAACAGGTTTTTTGCCGATGCGTTTGGCTAAACCCAATAATAGGTAGACAGTGAACAAATAACCCGCCGCTAAAATAAAAATCATCATAGGCATATTCCCGTAAGTCATTGTTCCACCAGCACCCTTTTAAATCCATAATCAAATTGCATAAAATTAGCAAAAAGTCAACCAACCAAATACCATCTTGGTGGCTATACTTTTCTACGCCAAACTCTGCCATAGAGATATAATTCTCTAATGACAAAGAATTTCCTATGGGATTATTTGCAGACCATACATCCGATGACAGGTATTAAATTGCTAAACAGCAACTCAATACCGCACTCCTCAGCAGCCTACCTAGTCTGCTTGATTTTTGTTGACATCTTGACACTAGGAGCCATACTCACGCTCAACGCAATATGAAGTTTAATGGCAAATTTTCTCAAGAAAATCGCCAAGCTCCTAACTAAGATTTTTTCGTCCTGGGGCAGATTCCAGAAAATACTTGCTGAAATTTGGCTTTGACGAATGATATTTATGGCTCACAACACCAAAATAGTCATGTCACTCAAAAAGAGAGCGACTACTGTTGTGGGGTGAATACCTGAAAATTTTTAAATTCCTAGGTTATAGCCTAACACAACCAAGCCAATTTTGAGGCAAAATTTCCAATTTTCTAGAGGGTGACACAAAAACAAAAAACTGAATTATTTCATAAAAATAATTAATATGTGATTTTTCAAAAAATAAAATAAATTTTTCTTATTAATTGAGTATAAAAAATAGTAAGTAACTTGACAAAATACTCGCTCATTCGACAATAACCTTCGATATCAGAAAACTGCCGATCATATTTACGTTTGTTATTTTTGAAATTTAAAACATATTCATCATCAGACTGGCAGTGAATTAGCTGCAAAAGACGGACAAATACATATAAAATACTTATCTTTCGGGTGGAGTGTTCAAAAACCTGACACTCCTATACCCTGATACCCTTACACCCTCGTGCAAGAGTGAGCATTTTATGGCTTAAATTCGAGAGTATTCTGATGAGCAAAACTTTGCGCTGGCACGGCGTTATTTTAAAATGATTATTAGAATATGTAAATTTTCGTAACTAAAGTCAGAGTCCGCCCATCCATGACCCCAGCCACCTCCCTGTTTACCCCTGTGGAAGGAGACCTGCAAATACTAGCAGATAACCTCAAACAGCTAGTTGGAAATCGCCACCCCATTCTGTTTGCAGCCGCCGAACATTTATTCGGGGCTGGGGGAAAGCGTATCAGACCAGCAATCGTGCTGTTGATATCGCGGGCGACAATGTTAGATCAAGAGATTACACAACGTCACCGCCGCCTGGCAGAAATTACAGAAATGATTCACACTGCCAGTTTAGTACATGACGATGTAGTAGATGAATCAGAAGTCCGGCGAGGCGTGCCTACGGTGCATAGCTTGTTTGGCAATCGCATTGCCATCTTAGCCGGAGATTTTCTGTTTGCTCAATCTTCCTGGTACTTAGCGAACCTAGACAACTTGGAAGTAGTCAAACTACTTTCAGAAGTGATTATGGATCTGGCTACTGGAGAGATTCAGCAAGGAATGAATCGCTTTGACACTAGCATCTCACTGGATACCTATCTCCAGAAAAGCTATTACAAAACCGCCTCGCTGATTGCCAACAGCTCAAAAGCGGCGGGAATACTGAGTGAAGTTTCCTCAGAAGTTGCCGAACATTTGTATGCCTATGGTCGTCATTTGGGTATAGCCTTTCAGATTGTCGATGACATTTTGGATTTCACTAGCACCGCCGACACCTTGGGTAAACCAGTAGGATCGGATTTAAAAAGCGGTAATCTCACGGCACCTGTATTGTTTGCCCTAGGGGAAAAACCACACCTAGAGGTGCTGATAGAGCGAGAATTCGCTCAAGAAGGAGATATAGAACAAGCCTTGTCCTTGGTTGAAGATAGTCAAGGAATACAGCAAGCGCGGGATTTAGCAGCTCATCATACTAAGCTAGCAATTGACAATCTAGCTGTTCTCCCGCCCTCAGAATCTCACCAGGCGTTGATCAATATCGCTGAATATGCACTGAGCCGGTTATATTAGTTGACCCTCCCCTGGCTCAAGGCTAGGGGATGCTTCGCTCATCAACCCTACTGGCTTTGACAGGATTCCTTCAGACAAAGTAGAGGTTAATCAACGGTTGCATCTTCCGTAGCGTTCGGATCACAGTTCCAATTTCTCGTATGCCCTACGGTACTTCAGGCTAAATTCAAGATATTAGTAGCAGCATTGCCATCTCTGTCGAAGATCAACCCGTACTAATAAAAGTGGGTTCTCATTGACAGGGATTTTTTAACGTCAATAGTTCAATTATTTTTCGCCAGTGCAATCAAACTTGGAATTTAGTTCGGCGTGACTATTGCTATCGGCGGGAAAATATCATAACATAAACAACCCTCCTTATAGGAGAGGGCTTTCAACCCATTTGTGTGGTAATCTTAAAATTTGCGATTTGCAGTCAAAAATTTCGGAAATTTTGGAGACGGAAAATTTTGGATGTTGGAATGTATTGAAAAAATCCAACATCCAAAATTTTTTTAAGCAATATTAGGGGGTATGTTTTTACTGGGACGCTGCTGTTGCAACTGTTTTTGTATGAGTTTTTGGAACTCAGAACGCTGTACTTCATAGGAGTGAGTGGTCGTACCCGGCGTTTCCAAAAAAACGATACTATCTACGGGTTCTAATGCCACCAATTGGAACAAAATATGGGTCACAGGGACAATTTTGGGGGTGATGTGAGGGTCTAGCCCAGCAGGTGAGATTAGGGTGACATCTTGTATGGTAGGAAAAGCATAAACAATACGCTTTTCAATTCCGGGGTTGGCACGATGGCTCAATGTAGTTAACACCCAACTACCCTCCGAATTTTGGAGAATATAGTATTGGGAGTAGCGTAATCGTTGAGCGATCGCCACAAGCGTAGGAGCAATTGCTGCAATAAGATTTGGTGTTACACCATCTTTGGGTGCATTGTTAATCAGCAATTGAATTTGTGCTTCTAAATCCATCATGACTTGTTAACGTCTGTTGGGTAATGGCAACAACATTTATCGCAAATAATTAATCCCATTTAATTCGGGAATAATCAAATCCACCATATCCTTAACCAAGGATGGGTATGCGTTTAGCTTATACGCAAAACCACACAGCCAATACCCACAGTTGTCGCCGCTTCTATTTAACTTATCTATAGGGTCTTTTGAGTACCAAGACTATGAATTCAGCCGCAACAGCAACTATTCCAACCGCAAACTTTCTGGGAGAAAACTCTATCGGTGTCGAGGCAATCTTTCAACTTGCCTATAACGAATTTCAACAATTCACCAAGGCTTCAGATCAGAATTGCCGCGATGTAGCAGGACGCATCACCACCGAAGTATACCGGATTTGCCACGAAAGTAAACGTATTCAAGCTTCCGGGGCTGTGGAAAGTTCGGCGATGAACCTGGCTAAACACCGACTACAACAGTGTTTGAGATACTATCAGTTAGGTTCCAACCGAGGTCGGGTTGAATTACATAGTACACTAAGTGCAATTATTTATCGTTACATTAATCCTCCCCAACGCCAATTAAGTTATCAAGGGCGGCTGACTATCATTGAAGATTTCCTACAAAGTTTTTATTTAGAAGCCTTAAACGCCTTCCGTCGCGAAAACCAACTCGGCCCCACCTATCGTCCTCAAACTCTGCTGGAACTGGCGGAATATATGGCATTCACAGAACGTTACGCAAAACGCCGGATTCCCCTGCCAGGTCGTCAACAACAGTTGATTATTCTGCGCGCTCAAACCTTCTCTCAACAGCAACCCCCAGAAACTAGCGTAGACATTGAGCAAGCAGCAGAAGGTAGCAGCAATGAAGGCGATGGTTCTTGGGAAGAACCAGCAGTACAGCAGTTGCGTTCCGCAATGGCTACCCAACCCGAACCCGAACCAGAAGAAGACACTCTACGGTCTGTAGTGATTACAGAATTAATGAGCTACCTAGAACAACGGCAACAATCAGACTGTGCTGACTACTTTTCGTTGCGCCTCCAAGATATGTCAGCCCAGGAAATTGAAAATGCTCTAGGTTTAACACCACGTCAGCGAGACTATTTACAACAACGCTTTAAGTATCATTTGATTCGGTTTGCTTTACTACACCGTTGGGAATTAGTACATGAGTGGCTGGAAGCTTCGCTGCAAACAAATTTAGGCTTAACTCCTCAGCAATGGCAAGCCTACAACGCCCAATTAGATGAGAAACAAAGGGCTTTACTACAGTTGAAGCAGCAAGGACAACCCGACGACAAAATTGCTAAAACTTTAGGTCTATCAATGGCACAACTACAAAAACGTTGGTTTAAAATTTTAGAACAAGCTTGGGAAATACGTAATTCTTTAGTGTCCGGATCAAGTGCATCTACTCATGAATAGTAACTCAGAATGCTTACTGTGCTACCTACTCGGTTTATTTGCCAATCGTGTGAATAAACATGAGACTTATTTGGTAGATTATGAGGCAGTCTACGAGGGATAAATCCTTTTCAACCAAGCTCCACAGTAAAAGGTGGCAAGCCAAATGTTGAAAAGGCAACCCCAAACCTTTTTATAGGGAGAAATTCCTACTGTGCAAGAACGTTTTCAAACCGTGATCAAACAACGGTTAAAAATTCACATCGAAAATCACCCACCTTTGTTCCCTTGGGAAACACAAATAGTAGACTACCCAGATACTTTTGATGAGCCATCACTGGCTATTACCCCTAACTGGGGGTGGATGGCACAGCAATCAAAGCTGAATCTGCCTATTCCCCTACCAGAGAAAGTATTTCAAGAATTATTAGCCAGATGTCAACAAATAGTGGCATCTTCGCTACCAACAGGGGTAAAATTAGTCCAAGTGGTGGAAGGTTTGTTTCCCAACGAATCCCACACACTCAACGATATCGCTGGTCTGGTGTTACGCAGCAGCTATAGGTCTGTGTCTACTCTGGATACCATGCCCAATATTCAGAGTGATTATTCAGACTTAGGGTCGCGTCAACAAATGGCGTTGTCCTTAATGGCTGCTAAACAAATACTAGATAATCTCACCCTCACAGTCTCACCAATTAATCCAGTAGTAGAAAGAATTTGGCTGACCAGCGCAGGTGCTTTAACTTTGAGAGTGGAACACTACTCCCAAGGTGACATGACACAGTTGCGTGTTCATGGTGATTTACCTGCTCAAGGAATCTTGACACTGCGGGGTAATGATTCTATTGCAATGGCACAGTCATTAAATCCTGGTAGCTTGAGTGTAGAAATATCCTGCAAGCAACTACACCCAACTTATACTTTAGAAGTTGAGTGTCCAGACATCGATCCGCTACCCTTGTTGTTCGTGATTAATCCTCAAGTCTAGCTGAGATTACCATCGCTAGCACAAGATGATTGATCAACGCCAATAGATAAGAAAATTATCTTGGTTTTGCATCTGAAATTTTTCTCAACAAGCGGTCATTAGGGCTTCTACAATAATTACCCGCAACGAGAATGAAAATTAACAAGCAATCTATTACTCCCAAAGGCTGCTTTCGGGGAGTTCCTGTTTTCTCATAGGAACTTCCCGAAAGTTTGTCTGTATAAGCATCTACTCTATCGCTTTACTGTCATTGGAAATGTTTAATTTCACCAGGTTGAATCGATTTTGGCATCTACCTGTAAGTTTGAACTGGCGACGTTATTACCAGGGTTCGCCGTTGGAGGAAGTGGAAGACTCTATTTCCTTGCGGGTATTAGTGCTAGCGTTGGTAATCACAGGTATTTTGGCGATGGATGTCGCCGCCGATACTTCATTTAGTCTGTGGGCAGTACCACTGAGTTTTTTGGGGGCAGCTTGGAGTTATTACCGTCGTCGTCAACCTAATGTCACCGTCAAGTTTTGCATTGCCATTGGGATGTTAATGGCCTTGGGTGCTTTCTTTGGACGGTTATTTGGGGAATTAAATGATACGCGCTTGGCTTTGGCGGAGTTGTTAATTCAATTGCAAATCCTCCATAGTTTTGATGCGCCTCGACGCAGAAACTTGGGCTATTCCATAATTATTGGTTTAATTTTATTGGGTGTGGCGGCAACGCTGAGTCAAACGTTAGCATTCGCACCCATATTATTATTATTTTTAGCGATCGCTCTCCCGACTTTAGTTGTTAATTACCGTTCACAGTTAGGCTTAGAACAGGTAAAGGTCAAACGCCAAAAGTCAAGCAAATTTCAATTATCTTCACGTTTACCTGCTTATTTGTTACTGTTTACCGTAGTTTTGGGGTTGGGGTTGGTAGTATTTGCGTTTTTACCCCGTTTCCCTGGCTATCAACTGCGGACTTTTCCGGTAAGTTCTCCGATTGAGGTAAAAGGCGGTTTTACTGGTCGCACGATTATTAATCCTGGTTATGTCCGCCAAGGTAATGCTGACAATCAAGGTAATGGTAATAGTGGAGAAGCAAGTGACAATGGTCAGCCAGGACAAGTAGATAGCGGCTTTTATTACGGTTTTAATAGCAAGATTAACCAAAACCTGCGGGGAGAAATGACACCCAAGGTGGTGATGCGGGTGCGATCGCAAGCTGAGGGATTTTGGCGGGTGTTGGCTTTTGACCGCTATACAGGTAAAGGTTGGGAGGTGTCCCGCAATGATGATGTCACCACCATCAGGCGATCGCCTTGGTCTTATCAAATTTATTTATCACCGCCACCGATTTCTGGTAAATCCAGGGAAGTAGTACAAACATACACTATAGTATCAGACTTACCTAACCTGATTCCGGCGATGTCGTATCCCAGGGAGATTTATTTTCCCACACCGATGATCGCCGTTGACAAGGAAAATGGCTTGCGATCGCCTGTGGGATTATCAGAAGACTTGACTTATACAGTCATTTCTGACGTACCATACCGCGATCGCACATTATTAGGAAAAGCCGGGACAAATTATCCTCGCAATATCGAAAAGTATTACCTGCAAATTCCCCCAGAAATTGCCGCCAAAGTTAAGCAGCGCACCGAAGAAATTTTAGCTAACTACAATCGGGAACGAGTCGGAAAATCAGAGAAATCCTTAGATTCAACCTACGAAAAAGCTTTGTATTTAGCTCAATACATCAAGCAAAATTATTCCATCCCTGACAATCCTTTAGATTTACCGTATTTGGCAGAAGACGAAGACTTGGTAACAGCGTTTTTATTCAAACATAAAGGCGGCTATCCAGACCACTTCTCAACAGTTCTCACAGTCATGCTGCGTTCCATTGGTATCCCGGCGCGGCTAGTAGCTGGGTTTGGTGCAGGGGAATTTAATCCGTTTACAGGGATGTATGTGGTGAAGAATACAGACGCTTACGCCATGACAGAAGTTTATTTCCCCAAATATGGCTGGTTTACCTTTGACCCGATTCCCAATCATCCCCTGATACCGCCATCAATTGAAGAAACTCAGACTTTTAGTGTATTACGTCAATTTTGGCATTGGGTGGCGGGGTGGCTACCTTCACCGGTGACAGGTTTTCTTAACACCGTATTTGGCACAATATTTAGCTGGTTTGGTAAAGCGATCGCTTGGTTTTTCGCGTTATTTACTCAAGGTTGGGTAGGTATCTTAACAGGCTTAATTTTGTCCACTAGCACCGCTTTTTTAGGTTGGCTAGGTTGGGTACAGTGGCGAGAGTCAGTAAATCGTCGTCGCTGGCGTAAATTACCCCCAATGGAACGTCTCTATCAACAAATGCTGCAATGGGCAGATCAAAAAGGTCTAGGTAAGCATCCAGCACAGACACCTTTAGAGTATGCCCAAATATCATCACAGCATCATACCCCGGCAAATGCTCAGGTAATCAATGAGATTTGCCAAGCTTACGTTAGTTGGCGTTATGGCGGTCATACTCCGAACTTAGATCAACTGTGGCAAAAATGGCAGCAGATGAAAAAGTCTCGCGACAATCATAGATAATAACTTGATTAAATCATGCTGATAAACTTCCCCAAAATATTCATATCTTGGGGAAGATGACGCTAAGAGCAAATAACTTTTTGATACTATTAGTAATTCAACGTAGCACTACCGCTAATTGGTATAGTTTTTCCTGTCTCTTAAGACATATTTTGCGGCTATTTAAAGTAGAAACTCTTAAAAAAAGCGGCTCTTATTAAAAAACTCAATCTAGCTAGATGGAATGCGTTGTAACTGCCATTTTTTAGGGATAACATGGGAATAAATTCCTTACTAGCTTAGTACACCACATAGGGTGTCAGTTTTTTTATGGATGTACAGTTAATTAACATTGGGTTTGGTAACATTGTCTCAGCCAATCGAGTCGTTGCCATTGTTAGTCCAGAGTCTGCCCCGATTAAGCGGATTATTACCGATGCCAGGGACAGAGGACAGCTAGTTGATGCGACCTATGGTCGCCGCACCAGGGCTGTGATCATCACCGATTCCAGTCACGTAATTTTGTCAGCGATTCAACCAGAAACGGTAGCGAATCGCTTCGTGATTTCGCGGGATCATCATACGGTAGAGAATTGATCAGGTGTCTTCTCTATTGACACCTCATCAGCAGTACCATGTGAATTAGATCAGGTTTCTGTCACTCCTGCTACAAATTCGTCAGTTAAGGATTGCTCTGGCAACCCACACCAGATTAAATTACTAATTTACGAATGATGTTTTTTGATTAATTCACAGGTTGATCGGATGATGCAAGTTTTACCAATCCAGAGTTGTGCTACTACCAAAGAAACACCGTTGTCAGGCAAGTTAATTGTGATCACTGGGCCTAGTGGGGTAGGTAAAGGAACTTTAATGCGATCGCTCTTACAGCGTCATCCGGAACTGTATTACTCTGTATCCGCGACAACTCGCGCCCCCCGTCCAGGGGAGACTGATGGCAAAAATTATTACTTCATTAGTCGTAGTAAGTTTGAACAATTAGTTGCTCAAAGCGAATTCTTAGAATGGGCAGAATTTGCTGGTAACTACTACGGTACTCCCCGTGAGGCAGTGCTGAATCAAGTTCAGTCCGGCCAAAAAGTGGTACTAGAGATTGAACTAGAAGGAGCAAGACAAATTCGTGCTTCTTTCCCGGAAGCTTTGAGCATTTTTATTTTGCCGCCTTCCTTTGAGGAGTTAGAGAAACGCATCCGGGGACGGGGACAAGACTCGGAAGAAGCGATCGCCCGTCGTCTACAACGCGCCCACGCAGAAATTCAAGCGGCTGATGAATTTGATATCCAAATCGTCAATGACGATTTTGAAACTGCTCTCCATGCCATTGAAACGGCAGTTTTTGGATCATAGAGCTGTTGACAATCACAGCCCAGCATTTTGACTGCCAAATCTCTGAGAGCATGAATCTTGTGTCTTTGTGTTTCCGAAGCGATTTTGGACGACACAGACACCCTCAGCAGTTCGTTGCGAATGTTGCCAAAGCTGTCAGAACTGCAAACCTGTGAGCGCAGCCTCTGGTAGAGAAGGGAGATACTGAAAAAGTTTAGTAATCAGGCATCGGTATTAGTCAAAAATGAGAGACAATCACCAATGCCCAATTACTAACAACTTCTTAGCCTAAGAAACCTTGAATAATCGCTAAATTGCTGGTTAAGAAGTAAGCTACTACTGCACCACCAATACCACCAATTAAGAAAGCACTGGCGAAGTTGTTCCAGCCTTCTTTGGAGCTAAAAGCGTCTGGAGGATTGGGTACTGTTACACTAGCAAGTGCTTTGGGGGGGTTGCTGTTGGCATATAGAGATAGACAAGCTGTGAGAATTACCACCAAGCCAATCGATGCCAGCAATCCAGCTAAGTTCGCATTAGTGGCATTACGCAGTGGGCCTAATTTAGCGAAGGGGCCAAACAGCAGGTAGCCATGAGCCATCCCAACTTCCAGTCCGCGTCTAAAAGGAGTTAAACCAGGGCGATAGGCAGGTAAGTTGTTAATGAACCACTTAACTAAGGGATAAGCATTAACTGGAGTTTCCAGGTTCCCAATTTGTGGATCGCGTCCGGCGGGAAAAACAACTTCCCGATTTCGAGGATCGCTAGCAAGATTTTTGGATGCGTCTACTGCTTGCACCATATTTTCTGTTTGCCTCTCAAATTAGAATGTTGGCATTTTTATATTAATAATCATTGTAGCCAAAGATGTTTTTTGCTAGGCAAGTTTAGAAAACTTAATTTAATAATTGAAAAAATATAAAACTCGTAAGCTGTAACAGCATTACGAGGTTGAAAAAACTAATTTTGCTGCCTATCTGAGCGATTATTTACTTAATGAGATTAAGCAAATTAACCACACAGTTTTAGGCATAAAGCAACAGATTAAACTGTTTTAAAATCCCGGTTTGAAACTATGGTAGGGGATGGAAAAGTAAGTCAGGGAAAAAGCGATTAAATTCAATTAAAATGCCTGCTGTGATTGTCAGCCAGATAGTAGCTGCAACAGGTGCGGTGGAAATGAATTTAATCAAATAGCTGCTTTGGTCAGATTTATCCGCCATGATTGAGCCTCCAAAACAAGTGAGTGAACTAAGCTGAATTAACGGGGAGAAACAGTGATTTCTGAGTCTTTAGCAGTTAACTCGCCAGACAGCAACTCTTTGACTGCTGCGGCTGGCCAAGCAAAGCCTGTAGCAATGATAGGCAGTGCTAAACCCAAATCGATTTGGATTTCTTTCTGCTCGGTGTCAGATGCTTTTTGGATAGCTTGTAAGTAAGCGCGACCTACCCAGCCAATCCAACCAGCAATGTACAAGAACAGAATGCTAGGAATCAGGAAGTCGCCAGCCCGGTCTAAACGACCATCCACAATCAAGTGAGGATAGCCTTCGGGGCCGCATAGTGCCTGAGAATAACGTTCAAAACGCTTTTTACCAGATTCGGGATCGGCTGTAGTATTACGGGCATTTTGTGCCAATGCTTGAAATGCAGGATTGTCTTTACAGGGGGTGAGGTTCGCTCCTAGGGCTTTCGCAGGAGGGGCGAAACTGAATGAAAGACAAATCACTAAAATCAAAGCAAACAATCTTTGCATGGATATGTTTCCTTTTATTACAAAAGAAAAAGTTACTTGTACAAAACGAAGCGGCTTGTACAGTCTTTATTTGCTTAACTAGCAAGTCATCATACTCTTGGCCGGGAATCGAGTAAAGTTAAAGTAAATAAAAGTTAAAGCTTCTCAAACAAGTCTCGTTTGTGGTAGACCCCGGAAATGGCAACTGTTTTAGCAATAGAAACTAGCTGTGATGAAACTGCCGTGGCAATTGTTAAGAATCGTCAAGTTTGCAGCAGCGTCATCGCCTCGCAAATCCCAGTACATCAGCAGTATGGTGGGGTAGTACCTGAAGTAGCCTCGCGTCAACATTTGGAAACAATAAATCGAGCGATCGCTCAAGCCTTAGAGCAAGCCCAATTAGATTGGGAAAACATTGATGGCATCGCCGCCACTTGCGCCCCTGGACTGGTGGGAGCTTTATTAGTGGGATTAACCGCCGCCAAAACTTTGGCAATCTTGTACAATAAACCATTTTTGGGAGTTCATCACCTCGAAGGTCACATTTACGCCACTTATTTGAGTGAGCCAACTTTAGATCCCCCTTTTCTTAGCTTACTGGTTTCCGGGGGACATACAAGCTTGATTTATGTTAAAGATTGTGGTAGATACGAAACCTTGGGCGAAACTCGTGATGATGCTGCCGGGGAAGCCTATGATAAAGTGGCTAGGCTGTTAAAATTGGGTTATCCTGGTGGGCCAATCATTGATCAACTGGCGCAAATGGGTGATCCCCAAGCTTTTACATTGCCAGAAGGGAAAGTCTCCTTACCGCAGGGTGGATTTCACCCTTATGATGCGAGTTTTAGCGGGTTAAAGACGGCGGTACTGCGTTTAGTACAGCAACTAGAAAAAGAGCAGGGACAAGTACCAGTAGAAAACGTAGCGGCGAGTTTTCAGGAAACCGTAGCCAGAGCCTTAACCAAAAGAGCGATCGCCTGTGCTATCGATCACGGCTTAGATACAATTGCTGTCGGTGGTGGAGTAGCAGCAAACAGTGGCTTAAGAAAACACCTACAAGCCGCAGGGACTCAACATAACCTGCAAGTGCTGTTTCCCCCCTTAAAATTTTGTACCGATAACGCCGCGATGATTGCCTGCGCCGCCGCCGATCACTTATCTCGTGGTCACACATCCCCCCTAAACTTAGGCGTAGAGTCGCGGCTACCATTGACTCAAGTTATGAAGTTATATCAACCAGAGTCTTAAGGAAACAGGAGAGCTTTCGGAGCAGAGGAGCAGGGGAGAAAAACTAATGACCAATGACCAATGACTAATGACCAATGACTAATGACCAATGACTAATGACTAATGACTATTACCCACTAATTCCTGTTGTGTCACAATCGCCCGAATATGATTAGCAACCGCATCAGGCTGTTCCAGCATTGCCAGATGTCCACAATTAGGAATTTCAATCACATTGTAGCCACAGTATTGAAAAAGCTTATGGAAACTAGCTAAATGACGAACATATTTAGGTTCCATCACCTTATCATCAGCACCAGCTAAAAAATACACTGGCTGTTGTAACTGAGAGACTAACTTGGGTAAACGGTTGACTTCTTCCTCAGTGGTAGACTCTAACAATGCTCCCAAAGCCGCTTCGGGATCAGCCACGACAAAATCAATCACTCGCTGACGCGCCCAATAACGATCTAAAGGTTGAGAGACAGTAGCTCTGGTGAATAATAAATCAATCAAAGGTACTTGGGATAACCAACGGGGACGGACTTGTAAAAATCGCTGTCCTGCGGTACGAAACTGCTCAAAAGCTTCTTTGAGGTAAATACCGCCACCAGCATTGATACAGATGACACCCTTGACAATTGCCGGCATTTGAGCAGCTGCCCAGAGAGCGATCGTTCCTCCCAAAGAGTGACCAACTAGCCAAGCACTATTGATATTTAGTTGTTGCAAAAGAATTGTTAAATCCTGAGCATAGGCAGCTGGTGTGTGGAGAGACTCCAACGATGAACTCATTGCCCGAATTGAATTCGCAGACAAACTGACAGAACGTTCAGCTTGACTAGAGTCAGTTTCTAGCGGCGACTGAGACTCGCCAAAGCCTCGTAAATCATAAGACAGACACTGCAAATCACCTGACAAGCGGGAAATTACAGGTTGCCAGTATCCACGACTATTGAGCCAACCGTGGATGAAAACTAACGCATCGGGACAGGATGTGGGAGCTGTTAGCTGGTATGCGTGTGGAACGCCCAAGATTTCAATAGTTGCCATATTTATATCGTACCCTCAAGGGTGGGTGCGACCAAATACAAACCCAGACAGAGCTGTGAAAAATTCACAATTTGTGGTGAAAATCGGGAATGGGGCAAGAGGGTTCGATGCCTACACAATTACCGATCTTCTGTGAATTTTCATGAGTAATTGACTAATTACCCAACAATCTCTGACGCATTCCTTCAGCAATTTTGTGTCCTAGGTACTCAGGAATCAAACTTTCGTTAGGCCCCAACAAGTAAAGAATTAACCGTGTACGTCCCCGCCAAACCAACAAATTGGCATTGACAACCAAAAGGTCTTCTTGCCAAATGGCATACATAACTTTATAAAATAATCCCGCTTGATTATCAGCCTCAATCACTAAAGCCGGGAGATGAAACACCGGATCAACATAGAACTCAGTTTGTACCTGTTCTATACCTACATCCAGGTTAAATTCTACTGCCAGCATTTCTTCTACCTCAAACCGTCCTCCCAAAGCCTCACGAATGGCACGACAGACATTTTCTGCGGTTTTCTCTGTCAAAGCTTTGCTACCACGAGAAACCAACAGTTTGATAAATACTAACATTGGTGGGCGAATCTGTCCGTAGAGACTCAGACTGTGGATAGTCAGACCATAAGCAGCCAACACACCAAAAATATCACTCAGGAGAAATGATTGATTGCGGTAGGCAAAATGTAAGGCACTTTTACTACCTTCCGGCTTCAACTCAATTACGGCACGCTTGGTTTTATAAAGGCGATAGGCTAGCCGCAAATTTTGCAGCTGAATCTCACTGCTGACAAATTGCTCATAAAACTGGGGAAACGCTCGATTAAAGCGTTTGAGAAGTTCCAGTGTGGAAGATTTTAAACCAGAAGCCATCGTTGGGGGTAAGACTCACTTGCTTTTGTTTCCTGAATACTGGGGAACTGATCATTCCCTGTGGGGCTGTTGTCAATGGCAACTCAGTAATTTCACCATGCCCAACTACCCATTAACTAATCCCTTCATTTATAAGGGATAAGGGATAAGTTGAACAAAAATGTTGAGCGCAGTCCCTAGCTATAACGCAGTTGAGGTAAGGTAAGCAAAATACCGAGTTTATGGTACAATGCCATTGGTACGGTAAAAGGTCATAAACCTGGAGACACGACCGATTCAGATTAGTAATTATTAGTTATTTGCTATTATTACTAATTTTTTTGACAAGGATTTGTGTGAAACACGTCTTCACTGCCTGTTACTATTGATCATTCCGAAAACACCCCCATAATTTTGAGGGTAAGGCTAAAAAAATGGTACTGCACTGTCAGACGTAAATTAACACTTTTCAACTCCTCTGAAGAATCCCACGCGCTGCTAGCCGTGGGAATGTCAAAGTGGAAATCAATTCAGTTATACTACCCGAACCACGTTGGCATGGGTTTTTGGAAAACTTGGTTTAGTGCTTCTGAATCTGCGACTAGTAGAAACTCCTCTTTTGGAGAGGATACCCTAGACGCTACGGGCAACTCTAACGCTAATAGCGATAACTCCGGTTCTACAAGGATTACAGAACGTATTGTTTTCAGCACAGAGCGAGACATCGATCTGTATGAACTAGAAGAACTGTGTGATGCTGTTGGTTGGTCGCGTCGTCCTTTGAGAAAAGTCAAGAAAGCTATTGAACATAGTTTTCTTGTGGCCTCAATGTGGCAGGTGCGAGGAAACCACAGACGGCTCATTGGCTTCGCCCGTGCTACCTCAGATCATGCTTTTAATGCCACTATTTGGGATGTGGTTGTTCACCCAGACTTTCAAGGTAAAGGACTGGGTAAGGCATTGATGAAATATGTACTCAAAAAACTTAGAAGCGAAGAGATTAGTAATGTAACTCTTTTTGCCGACCCTCATGTGGTTGATTTCTATCGCTCTATGGGCTTTATGCCAGATCCCGAAGGTATCAAAGGGATGTTTTGGTATCCTCATTAAATTTCCCAAAAAAAATATAGCTGACTACAAAAAAGTCAGCTATAATAGATATGATGTGTTTAACCTAGATTAATTTCCGGTTAAGTTTAAGCTAGAATGCTTGTCAATTTTAGAAAAAACTACAATTAAATGCTTTCATCTAGCAATTAGTAGTTTTTGTGTTAAAATAAGTCAAGATTAACCTATTCATCGGGATGTAGCGCAGCTTGGTAGCGCGCCTGCTTTGGGAGCAGGATGCCGCAGGTTCAAATCCTGTCATCCCGATATTAAAATCTGAATTGAAAAAACCCCAATCTGTTAAAAGATATGGGGTTTTTCTATAGGCAGGTGTAGCAGTCGAATCATAGATGAGGACATTTTGACTTGGAGGTGATTATTCAAATTACGGCTAAGTAGCACGGAAAATTAAATTTATCAAAAAAATACTAAATTAAACTGTGTTTTTGCGTAAGATACTAATTATTTGTTCAGCAGCATAGTTTAATTTATGTCAATAAGAAAAAAATTTTTCTTGAAAGAACAATACACAGCAGATAAATTTTGTGTAGAACAGGAATTATTTAACATCTCCAAACTAGGTGGAACGATTTTCGACTGCATAACGTCACTCAAAATCGAGTAAGGACAATAGAATGGCATTGGCGAACTCAAAAATAAGCTAGATATAATCAGCATCTACATTAATGCGTAGTGAATAATACAAGTCAGCCGAAAAAAATCTCACTCTAGTAGTGTCAACAGGTAACAATGTCATCAATGGAATCCTGATGGATGGGAAAATATCATGTTTGAAGAGTAGATTGTGAAGATGAAACTATGCTCATCAGTTTTTCCCATCTCAAATGGATTGCTATATAACTGATAAAAGTTGGTACCAAATTGGTGCTGTGCAGATCAAACTATTTGTCTAAACTGAATTGACATATTGACTTAAGGAGTCATCATGAAAGCATTGGTTCGCTGGGGCGCAACATTGGGTTTAGTTGGAAGTACATTGCTGGGATCAGTTTTTGTAGGAAATATCCCAGTATTGGCATTGTCAGAACAACAAATTAAAGAAAAATTAGATGTTATACCTGTATATCTAGTTACAAATGACAAGGGTTTACCTTTGAGCCGTCCTTTACCAGCAGGACAAAACGGACAAAAACCCGGTGGTTCGGTGACAGGGGCTTATTTAAGTCGGCAAGAGGCGCAAGCTTTTATTAACGATTTGCGGAATGCCCAAGGTAAAGACCCAAAAATGGCAGAAATTGTCAAAAGCCTACAAGTGACACCCGTACCTTTGGGGGTAATTTATCAGCAATTACAACAAACTAAATCAGATCCAAATCGTCTTTTATTTGCATTTAAACCTGTAGATCAGGAAATTAAGGGGGCGATGGATTTATTGCGTCAAAGCGGGCAGAAGGTAGATCAATTTACGAGTGTACCGATTTTTGCTGTGAGATTTGCGCCAGATCAAGGTTATGTACCAATTCAACTAGGTTCTGAAAAAGAACAAGTTGTACCTTTGTTTTTTAGTAAACGAGATGCACTAGGTTTATTAAACCAAGTTAAGCCAAAGTTTCCTAAAGCTGATATTCAGGTAATAGATGTAGATGGAGTTATCAAGACACTACAGGAGAAAAATGACCCTTGGCTCAACCAAGTTGTCTTGATCCCATCCCCAGAATCAAGAGAATATATTAGAACACTACCAAAAGAAAATGGGGCTAAATCTCCGGCGAATCGAAATAACAACGCCAGTCCGGCGAAAAAGTCCAATTAACAAGGATGGCGAATAATAAGCTAAATGTAGTTTCTGGTTTACAAGTTTGGCAATGGCGCAACAGAGCTATTGAAGGGGCGATCGCTCATCAGATTTCAGTAGCGGAAGTTGATTGGCTGCTGCAAGAAATAGCTGGCTTAGACCGCTTGTCCTTGCGTTTGGCATCTTTTAAAAACCAAGCTGAGATTGCCATGAGTTTGTCTTTAGAAGACTTAGAACATTGGTGGCAAAGACGCTTAAATGAACGCTTACCAGTACAATACATTGCGGGAACTACACCTTGGCGAAATTTTCAGCTAAAGGTGTCCAGCGCAGTTTTAATACCCAGACCTGAAACAGAGTGCTTGATTGATTTAGCTGTGGCTGCTGCTGCTAAAAGTCCATTAGCAACACAGCTAGAACAAGGACATTGGGTAGACTTAGGGACTGGGAGTGGTGCGATCGCCTTGGGATTGACAGATGCCTTTCCCAAGGCCACAATTCATGCTGTGGATTACAGTTTAGAAGCTTTGGCGATCGCTCAAGAAAACGCCCAGAATTTAGGTTTAGCCGACCGGATGCGATTTTATCAGGGTTCATGGTGGCAGCCATTAACTGCCCTCAAAGGCCAGTTTAGCGGTATGGTATCTAACCCGCCTTATATTCCTAGTCACATTTTGCCGACACTGCAACCAGAAGTAGTCAAGCATGAACCACATTTAGCTTTAGATGGTGGCTTTGATGGCTTAGATGACATTCGCCAGTTGATAGCAATCTCACCTAGCTATTTGCGTCCTGGTGGCGTGTGGCTAATTGAAATGATGGCAGGACAAGCCCAGACAGTGGCAACGCTTTTACACCAACAAGGTAGCTATAGCAATATTCAAATTCATACTGATTTAGAGGGTATTGAACGTTTTGCCTTAGCTTATATCAAAGATGAGTGCTGAGTGCGGAGTTTTGAGTTATGAGTAGTGAAGTGATCATTCAAAGAACTCATAACTGTAAGTATGACCAAAGTTTCATTAGAGGGTTTAATAGCTGGTGTTCGTGCTGGTGCTGTAGTTAGTTTTCCTACTGATACCGTTCCCGCATTAGCAGCTTTGCCAGCACAAGCGGCGTTGATTTTTGCTGCTAAAAAGCGCAGTCAAGACAAGCCTTTGATTTTGATGGGGGCTAGTGCAGAGGATTTATGGCCTTATGTCCAAGGTAGTGAACAAGAGTATAAGATTTGGCAACAAGTCGTAACTCAGTATTGGCCGGGAGCATTAACATTGGTGTTACCTGCTAGCGATCGCATTCCACCAGCGATGAATCCCACTGATCCCACAACTATTGGGATTCGAGTCCCGAACAGTGCGATCGCTCAAACTATTTTGGCGCAAACAGGGCCGCTTGCCACCACTAGCGCAAATTTTTCAGGACAGCCACCTTTACAAACAATGGCAGAAATTGATGCTCAATTCCCCGAAGTTCTGACATTAGAACCCACCGCTATCAACTCTTTTGGTGACAATACTGAAATTAGTCTCCCTTCAACTGTTGCTAAATGGACAGGGATAAATTGGCAAATCTTACGGCAAGGGGGAGTAAATTTAGATTTACAGGCGGGAAGCTAGAGCAGCAAATGGTGTTATTACTAATATAGCAGTGACTTCCTGTAATTTTAGTGACATACTTACAGATAACCAATGAACTAGGGAATTTGGAAAACTGATTTGACAGCTTTGTGCATAATTAACAAGTTGATAGCTGCGAAATTATGAATTGGAGTAACTGGATATATCTAGGAACCGGATTGGTAATGGGGATAAGTTCTCGTTGGTTATGGGCGAGAACTGCAAAGGCTAACTCCAACCAATCCCCAGTAGAGTTGACACAGCCACAGCACACACCACAAATATTAGAAGAGTTAAAAAACACACAACTGGCGTATCAGATGGCTGAGGAAATGAGCCAGTTTAAAGCCGGTTTTTTGGCGCGGACTACCCATGAATTGCGATCGCCTCTAAATGGACTGATTGGCTTACATCAGCTAATTTTGTCAGATTTGTGTGAAAATCCGGCAGAAGAGCGCGAATTTATAGCCCAAGCTCACGAGCGTGCTTTAAAGCTTTTACATCTGATGGATGAAATTCTCACTGTCGCCAAGACAGAACACGGCACTAATAAATTAGATATTCAGCCCCAGCCTTTAGCTAATGTTTTACAGGAAGTTCATAATTTAATTTATATGTTGGCGGTAGATCGCAATTTCAAGTTGCGAATATTACCGCCAGAGTCAGAGATTTATGTTTTGGCAGATCAAAAGTGGTTACGTCAAATATTACTAAATTTAGTAGATACTGCACTTTCTCAAATGAAAGAAGGCAGTATTTATATTTCCACTGGCAGAGCATCAACAAGTGATTTTGTCAATATTTGGCTAGATGTCCCAACTCACGCATTACTCAGCCATGAGTCAATAGATTTACTCAAATCAGAACACAAATCTGTGGAGATTGAGCCAGAGAAAACTGCTCTGTCTCCAGGAATGAAGCTATTACTCAATCAAAATCTGTTAGCAGTGATGGGAGGTAAACTAGAAATCCTACCATCACCCAATTCTGGAGAAACAGAGCAGTTGACGAGATTACAGGTATCTATGCCCCTAGCGACTCTTGAAGCTGAACTTCCCCAGTAGTCAGAGTGCTAATTTCTGATTGGTTGCATAACACCATAGTTGTAGTGTAATTAGCTTGGAAACCAATTTTTTCGTAGAAACTTTGTTGATGGGTAGTCATCAAATATACGCGCTCAACCTGCATCCGGGGATGACTCAAAACAGTTTCTACTAATTTGCTTCCTAATCCTGTGCCACGATAATCTGGGTGAATCACAACATCCCAGATTGTACCTCGATATATACCATCAGAAGTTGCTCTAGCAAAACCAATCAATCTTTCTCCATCCCATACAGAAATTACCGGATCACTATTAGCAATAGCTGTACTCAAATCCTCAATACTGCGTCCTTTTGCCCAGAATGCTGCAAGATTAAATAGTTCTTGGAGTTGGTGAAGGTCTACTTTAGACTGGTGATGACAAAATTGAATCTGAGGCTGGTTCATGTATAGGCACTCCGATGTGGCAGCATTGTTACTGTCTTTTAATCATAATTGTGCATGAAATTACTGAATTAGTGTATCTATACGCAACTCATTAAAAAAAATAATCGGCTCTTTCCTCATTCCCTGTTCCCTGTTCCCTGTTCCCCGTTCCCTGTTCCCTGTTCCCCGTTCCCTGTTAATTGTTAATCACCCACTTCCATAAGGGGTGAGTGCTGCCTTGTTTACGGATTTGAAATACTTGTTTTTCTAAACGTTGCTTTTCATGCTGTGGCAAGCCCAGCAAAATGTTGCGACTTTGCCACACTAAAACACTAGCAGTCATACCTATACAAAATGCTAAACCGATGGCAGACAGGGGGTGGTAGAACAGTCCATAGCGCACTGCTACCCAAGTAAAGTATTGTTGCCATAGTGCAATTTCCCCCCGCATATTCCATACACAGATAGGCGCAATTGTCAACCACAAAAAGCCAACAAACAGCCAACGCCCATATACAGTCAACTGGTGTAGCCTTTGAACTTGTTGAGCTAAAGATTGGTCATTGGTATAAATGTTAGGTTCTTCGGATTGAGCCATTATGCAATAGTGTTAATTGTTGAGTGTTGATTGTTGACTAATGACTAATGACTAATGACTAATGACTAATGACTAATGACTACTCAACAGATGTATCAGCTACTCCAGCACTTGCTACTACTGTAGATTGACCTGTTCGTTCTCGCCACCAAGTTAAGAGGGTGCTAGCAACAAAAATACTAGAATAAGCTCCTGCTAGAAAGCCAAAAATCAGGGCTAAAGCAAAGTTTTTCAGGGTTTCGCCACCAAATATAAAGATAGCTAACAATGGCAGCATAGTAGTGAGAGTTGTATTGATTGATCTGCCTAAAGTTTGATTAACGGCATCATCAACAATTTCAGTAACCCGTCGGTTGGGAGTTGCTTTTAATGTTTCGCGAATGCGGTCATAAATTACTACTGTATCGTTGACGGAGAAACCTGTAATTGTCAGTAGAGCCACAATAAACAGACTATCTACTTCTGTACCGAACACCAGACCGAAAATTGAGAAAATTCCTAGGGTGACGAGTACATCGTGAAACAGGGCAATAATTGCGAAGATGGCATAGTCTAGCTGAAACCTGAAGGTTAAATAAAGAACGATGCCCAAAAAAGACACAATCAGAGCAATGATACCAGAGGTAAACAATTCTCGCCCCAAGGTAGGCCCTACGGTGTCAATTTGATTTTTTTGCTCGTCAAAAGTACCGACTTTTTCGCTTAAAGCCGTTTGTAATTGAATACGCTGTTCACGATCTAAATTTTTTGTGCGAATTAAGATACCATTTTCTTGGCGTGTTTCTTTGTCAGCGATGATTTGGATGCTGCTATCACCAAGTCCCTGTGCTTTAGCGACTTCGCGCACCTCGTTAATATCTATGGGCTGATCACAGTTTCCGGGTTGAGTACAATCTCGTTCCAATTGTAATCTTGTGCCACCGACGAAATCCAAACTTGGACGTAGGGGGGCGCGAATGTTGGGGTTTTGCCAAGAAATCACCATTGAGATGATACCAACCAAGATAATGGCACTAGAAATAGTCCACCACAGCGATCGCGATTTGTTAATACTGAGTTTCATTTAGCTACCTCTGCCTTATTAGATGCACCTGATGCTGGCAGGTTTGGACAAAACAGTTCTGCTTTCCGTAGTGAGGGAATGGAAATTGCAACAAACATTAAACTGCGACTACAGGTAATAGCGGTAAACATACTCACAGCTACACCCAAAGCCAGAGTTAAAGCAAAGCCTTTGACTAAACCAGCACCGAGCCAAAATAGGGCGGCACAGGCAATCAATGTTGTCAAGTTGCCGTCTAGGATACTAGAAAAGGCGCGATAAAAACCAGATTCTACAGAACGATACAGCGATTTACCGGCTCTTAACTCTTCTCTGGTGCGTTCAAAAATTAGTACGTTTGCGTCTACTGCCATACCGATACTGAGAATAAAACCAGCGATTCCCGGCAAGGTGAGAGTTACACCTAGTAGAGCAAAGGTAGCCCAAGTCAAGATGGCGTAGACGATTAAAGCTAAATCCGCAATTAATCCTGGTAGTCTATAGTACACCACCATAAAGATTAATACTAAAATCAGACCACCCATACCAGCATAGATGCTGCTGGTGATACTGTCTTTACCCAAGGTTGCGCCAACGGTGCGGATTTCAGCAATTTCCACTGGTACGGGTAAAGCACCACCGCGCAGTTGTACGCCTAAATCATTGGCTTGTTGTGCGGTAAACCTACCTGTAATGATTGCAGAACCACCTGTAATTCCGGTTGCGGCGAATTCTGGCCCAACCACGGGTGAACTGATGAGTTCATTATCTAGAAATATACCGATGCTGCGTCCTGTACCTGCGAGGTTTTTGGTGAGTACGGCAAATAGTTCTCCACCTTTTTGATCGAAACGAATGGCAACATTCCAGTTACCACCTTGTTGGGTGGGTTCGCCATAGGCATCTTGAAGATATTTACCATCAAGCGGTGGGTTGGTGCTTTCAAATAATTCAGCGATCGCTTGATTATTTTTTTGTAATTCTTCTAAATTTTGATTAATTGCGGCTTGATCGTTACTTTTTCTGAATTCGTCTTGCTTGGCTTTTAGTTCTGCCCTTGATGCTTGAAAAGCAAATAATTGAGTTTCTGTATTGGGTTTTTGTAGGCGAAATTCTAGCTGTGCTGTACCACCCAAGACTCGTTCTGCTTGTTCTGGATCATTCACCCCTGGTAACTGCACAAGGATTTTATCTGTACCGACAGTTTGGATGACTGGTTCGGAAACACCAAGCCCATTAATTCGGCCTTCCACAACTTTTTTCACCGCATCTAATTCACGTTCGGTGATTTGCTTAATCTCTGCTGTGGTGTTCACCTGAATTGTAAGTTGTGATCCGCCTCGTAAGTCTAGCCCCAAGGGGATGGGAATTAAGGCAATCGTCGCAATGGCGGCGATTACCAATACAAAAATTAAAGCTAATAGCGATCGCTGTCTCTGCATACCATCACTCGCAACTGACAAAGGCTATAATAACGCTCTTTGCATCAGTTTTGAGTCAATGGGGATTGGGGACAAATCAAGATTGTTGACTGTTGATTGTTGACTGTTCAAGAATTTCTACCTCATCCCCCTCATCCTCCCCAGTCAAGAGTCCCTTCCAGTCCCTAGACTCTCATCGCCACCATTTTCTGTACAGCTTCCACAATTTGCTCTGGCTGTACGATTGTCAGGCGTTCTAGAGTGCCGTTGTATGGTGTGGGAATATCTTGAGATGATAGCCTTAGCACTGGTGCGTCTAATTCATCAAACAGGCGATCGTTTATCGAAGCGGTTAATTCTGCACCAATACCCCCAGTTCGCATACATTCTTCTACTATAATCACGCGATGGGTTTTACGCACGGATGCACCAATAGTATCAAAATCTAATGGTTTTAGGGATATTAAATCAATTACTTCTGGGTCGTAACCTTGTTTTTCTAAAGCTTTGACGGCTTGCATAACATGGTGACGCATCCGTGAGTAGGTCAAAATTGTGACATCTTTCCCGCGACGCACAACTTCTGCTTTATCCAAGGGTAGTATGTATTCTTCCTCTGGCAGATTTTCTTTTAAATTGTAAAGTAAAACGTGTTCAAAGAACAATACTGGATTATCATCACGGATAGCAGATTTTAGCAGTCCTTTGGCGTTGTAAGGGGTGGAGCAGGCGACAATCTTCAATCCTGGTACGGCTTGGAAGTAAGCTTCTAGGCGTTGTGAGTGTTCTGCACCTAGTTGTCTACCTACACCACCAGGCCCACGAATTACCATTGGAATTTTAAAGTTACCGCCGGAGGTGTAACGTAACATCCCAGCGTTGTTAGAGATTTGGTTGAAGGCGAGGAGCAAAAAGCCCATATTCATACCTTCTATGATTGGCCGCAATCCAGTCATTGCTGCGCCTACTGCTATACCAGTAAAGCTGTTTTCAGCGATGGGAGTATCTAAGACTCTCAAATCACCATATTTTTTGTATAGGTCTTTGGTGACTTTATAAGAACCGCCATAGTGTCCTACGTCTTCACCAAGAACAAATACACTGGAATCACGAGCCATTTCTTCATCAATGGCTTCCCGCAGAGCGTTGAAGAATAGTGTTTCTGCCATTTAGACCTTTTTTTACGACTATCGTTTTAGAATCTTATCGCGCTAGTGTCACCAATACCGTGAGCGATCGCACTACTACCACCACAGGAAATTAAAAATTTCCACCTGCTTTGTGCGCTGTTTTTGTCTTTGATGGGTAATCGCTTGATTGTTGCCTTGCATGAGTAATTATGAATTTTTATCTAGTCAGGGTATCAGCTGCAAACTGGCGAATCAGTCACCTGCGTTACCTGATTGTCTGGAAACCTTCTTGGTCTTCCTGGCTTGCGTTTATGTCGCTGATTAACCGACTTTTCGCTGGCATTTGCCAGTTCTTCCGGTGTACATTGGAAGAGGTGTAAAGCTGCCAAATATTTTTTCGGTGTCATTGTCGGTTCAGTGCGCCCAGCCTCCCAATTGCGAACGCTGGTTTCACTGATTGCAAGCCTGAAGGCAACTTCTGCACGGCTGAGGCCTGCTCGTTCTCTCAGGACTTGCATATCCATATTTCATGCTCCTGTGGAAAAATGTTGACTTTTTTATTAAATCAATTGACATTAGATGTCAATAACGGTGATTAAAAGTTTGTTATCTATACTATTTTATCGCGATCGCCTCCCTCTTTGGCAAATGTAGCTACTAATTTCTGTAACATCCCATACAAAATCTTCTATGCAACATCAACAGGACTTACGCAACTGGCATCATAGTAGGGTGCGTCAGATATCAACCATCTGTTTATTGACAGCATTTAAGCAGTCTGACGCACCCTACAAGACTGTGCAACATCAAACCAAAAAAGAGACGTAACATTACTACGTCTCTCTAATATTTTTGGTGATGTCTCCACATCATGCAGATTTTTGCAACCATCTAGCCGCATCTTTAGCATGATAGGTTAAAATTAAGTCTGCACCAGCACGTTTAAAACTGGTTAAAGTTTCCATGACTACACGCTCTTCATCAATCCAGCCATTCAACGCCGCAGCTTTCACCATTGAATACTCACCAGAGACGTTATAAGCAGCCACAGGTAAGTTACTGGCTTCCTTGACACGCCAGATGATATCCATGTATGCTAAAGCTGGCTTGACCATGAGCATATCAGCCCCCTCAGCAATATCTAACTCAATCTCTTTGATGGCTTCACGGGCGTTACCTGGATCCATTTGGTAAGTTCTTCTGTCACCAAATTGGGGTGTAGACTCGGCTGCATCCCGGAATGGGCCATAGTAAGCTGAAGCATACTTAGCAGCATAAGATAAAATCGGCGTGTCTTGAAATCCAGCTTCATCCAAAGCTGTACGAATTGCCTGCACAAAACCATCCATCATCCCAGAAGGCGCGATGATATCCGCACCGGCTTGAGCTTGAGATACGGCGGTTTTCTTCAATAGTTCCAAGGTAGGATCATTGAGAACTCGCCCTGTTAAGTCACCAATTTCTAAATAACCACAGTGACCGTGACTGGTATACTCACATAAACAAGTGTCGGCAATCACAATCAAATCCGGTAATGCTGCTTTCACAGCCGTTGCTGCTTTTTGTACAATACCGCAATCATGCCAAGCACCGGTAGCATCTGCATCTTTATCTTCAGGAATCCCAAACAAAATAATTGCCGGAATGCCTAAATCATAAACCTCTTTCGCCTCTTCGACAATTTTATCTACCGAAAGTTGGTAGACTCCAGGCATAGATTTAACTTCATTGGCAACACCCTCACCAGGTACGGCGAACAATGGATAAATTAAATCATTAGTGGTTAAGACTGTTTCTCGTACCATCCGCCGCAGTTGGGGATGAGTACGCAAACGACGAGGGCGATGATTGGGGTACATAAACTTTCGTCAATAAATACAATAAAATGGACAAAAAACAAAGCGTCACAAAAGTAGGACGAAACTTCGCTATTTTCAGTGACACTAAAGACAGTGCTTAACTGTCCTTTGCCCTACTCCTGCTCAAGCTGTGGGGCAATTTTGTATTCTACAGGAGGCAGGGGACAAGGGGCAGGGGCGAAAGACTTTTCTGGTTGCTGACGGTACTCTGCCGCAATTTTTTTGATGACTCTAGCCCTGACTCACCTTGCTCAGTTACACTGGCGATCGCGGATTTGAGATTGCTCATCCCAAATTTAGAATAAGTTGATCTCTCTTTACAGCACAAAAAAAGACAAATCTGAGCAATTTTTTCATGAATAAATCTCAATATCTGAGATATTAATTAACGCTTCATCATCTATTTCTAAGTTCTCAATTTTCGAGATGCTTTTATAATAATTTTTATTAAAAATTATCAACATCAACAGCCAATAGTTGAATATATGTTCATCAATACCTGGTAGATTGACAAAACACAGGAACTTCATCCAGACACCAAAGCATCGGGTTGTCTGTGATCAATTTTTGGCATTTTAAATTTTGACCTACCTAGCATGAGCCTATCACGAGCATCGTTGTTTTAAGATGAAAGGACTCGCTAAAGTAGAAAAATTAAGTTACGTAACAAGGAAGTCAAGAGAGTTTATGTCAACTGAACTGAAGACAGAACTTAGTCAAGCAGTTGAAAGTCGCCGCAACTTTGCAATTATCTCTCACCCGGATGCTGGTAAAACTACGCTGACAGAAAAGCTACTACTCTACGGGGGTGCAATTCACGAAGCTGGTGCTGTGAAGGCTCGCCGGGCGCAACGCAAAGCTACATCCGACTGGATGGCGATGGAACAACAACGGGGTATTTCTATCACCTCTACAGTGTTACAGTTTGAATACAAAAACTGTCAAATTAATTTACTTGATACACCAGGACACCAGGATTTTAGTGAAGATACTTATCGCACCTTAGCGGCGGCTGATAATGCGGTGATGTTGATTGATGCTGCTAAAGGTTTGGAACCCCAAACTCGCAAGTTGTTTGAGGTATGTAAATTGCGGGGTTTACCAATTTTTACATTTGTTAACAAACTCGACCGTCCGGGTAGGGAAGCTTTGGAATTATTGGACGAGATTGAGCAAGAATTGGGACTGCAAACCTATGCGGTTAACTGGCCGATTGGGATGGGCGATCGCTTTAAAGGTGTATTTGATAGAATGCAGCAACAAATCCACCTGTTTGAACGTACCGCCCACGGCAGTAAAGAAGCCCGCGATACAATTGTGGACTTGGGCGATCCGAGAATTGAAGAACTCCTAGAACAAGACCTGTACTACCAACTCAAAAATGATTTAGAACTGTTAGAAGGCGTAGGGCCAGAACTAGATTTAGATTTGGTGCATCAAGGCAAAATGACCCCTGTGTTCTTTGGTAGCGCAATGACCAACTTTGGGGTAGAGTTATTTCTTAAGTGCTTCCTTGACTATGCACTAAAACCAGGTGTTCATCATAGCAGCGTCGGTGAAGTACCCCCTACATATCCAGAGTTTTCAGGGTTTGTCTTCAAACTGCAAGCCAATATGGATCCAAAACATCGCGATCGCGTTGCTTTTGTCCGGGTCTGCACTGGTAAGTTTGAAAAAGATATGACAGTTAATCATGCTCGCACAGGCAAAGTTGTCCGGTTATCAAGACCACAAAAACTCTTTGCTCAAGAGCGAGAATCGATTGATGTAGCTTATCCAGGCGATGTCATCGGTTTAAATAATCCAGGTGTTTTTGCTATCGGCGATACAATTTACACAGGGCAGAAGCTGGAATATGAGGGAATTCCGTATTTTTCGCCGGAACTGTTTGCGATTCTTCGCAACCCCAACCCCTCAAAGTTTAAGCAATTCCAAAAAGGCATCTCCGAATTACGAGAAGAGGGTGCAGTACAAATCATGTACTCAACTGATGAAGCTAAACGCGACCCGATTATGGCAGCTGTGGGTCAGTTACAGTTTGAGGTGGTGCAATTTCGCTTACAAAACGAGTATGGTGTAGAAACCCTGCTAGAACTACTACCTTATAGTGTTGCCCGGTGGGTAGAAGGTGGCTGGGAAGCTTTGAACAAGGTGGGACGCATATTTAATACCACCACAGTCAAAGACAATATGGGTCGTCCAGTTTTACTATTCCGCAATGAATGGAATTGTCAACAGTTACAGGGTGATCATCCAGAGTTGAAATTAAGCGCGATCGCCCCAGTCTTTTCCGCTCAAAAACCAGTTGAGGAGTAATACAATTCAAAATTCAAAATTCAAAATTCAAAATTAAGACTTTCAGAGTGAGTGGATTTTTGAATTCAGAATTAGGAATTACAAATTATACCAATTCTCTAAAATCCAGTCACAGATGCAAACCGTAAAACCCAAATAACATCTGACTTGGTTAATTGCGAATTGCGAATTGCGAATTGATATCACTCTAGCTGGAGATGACTGGTGAAGTTGATGTCCACGGCATCCCTTGTGATGCGCGCTTTTGTATCACCGTGGCTCAATTTACACAGATGGGAGTGCTAAAATTTCTATGCCTTCACACGCTAAATCGTCTTTGGAGGCTGGTTTAATTGCCCTCAAGCAGGGTAATTACCAAACAGCGATCGCGCAACTAGAACCCTTAGCCAGCTATCACGGTAATGGTACTGCTAGCTTGCAAGCTAGGGTAGGGTTAGTCATGGCTTATGCACGCAGTGGCGAAGTCCGTAAGGCGATCGCCCTGTGTCAAACTCTCACTGACAGCCAAAACCCAAAGGTGAAAGAGTGGGCAGAAGTTGCGCTAGTTCATTTGACAAAAAATCAGACAAAACGCCAAAAAAAACCAAATTATGCCAATAGCAGGGCAAATAATGCTGAGGTTACTGCCAAATCAAAACCAGCCGTAGCCAAAACAAAATCTCATTATTCATCCACGTTGCCCTCTGTGGGTTTGCCAACACAATTTATAGAAAGACCTAATTTAGCGAATCATAATTTATTTGGCGTGACAAGTTACGCCACAACTAAGGAATTTGGCATTTATTGGCGACAAGCAAAACGCGCCAAAGTTTGGCAGCCTTTACAAAAACCCAGTTGGATACCCTTACAACTGTTAGCAGGTGGCACATTCATAGCATTGTTTTGGGTGTTGCAAGCTATCCTGAAGTTCACAATGGGTACAATTAATTGGACTTTAGTGAAATTGCCCTACTTACAACCAGTACAGTTGTTGTATCGTGATCCTACCCCAGCGTTGTTGACAGTTTTGTTGATAGCGATCGCCATCTCACCTTGGGTATTAGACTGGTTGTTAGCCCAGTTGTATGGACAGCGAGAATTATCTAAAGATGTCCTACACAACCACAGTCGGGAAACGCTGCGGGTGCTACATCGCTATTGTCAACAGCGACATTGGCCAGCACCCCAACTACGAATTTTACCAATAGCCGCACCAATAGCCCTAACTTATGGCAACTTACCCCGCAATGCCCGGATTGTAGTCAGTCAAGGGCTGTTAGATCAACTAGCAGATGATGAAATTGCTACCATTTATGCCATGCAGCTAGGGGAGATTACCCACAGAGATTTTATCCTGATGTCTTTACTGCTGCTAATAACGTTGCCAATTTATCAACTCTATCAGCAGGTAGCAATTTGGGGTGATCAGAAATCACGCGGGATATGGCATTGGCCATTTACTATTGTATCCAGTTTGCTCTATGGGTTGTGGTGTGTCCTGAGTGGTACAGCTTTACTGTATTCTCGCATACGCCTTTACTATAGCGATCGCCTAGCTGCGGAAATCACCGGAAATCCCAACGGCTTAATTCGTGCCTTGCTGAAAATCACTATTGGCATTGCTGCTGATATTCAAAGACAAGAACAGACTACAGGACAATTAGAAAGTTTAAATCTTTTACTGCCAGTCAGTTATCAACAAAGTATTAGTTTCGGTAGTGTGGCAGGTTATCTCACCTTTGAATCCATGTTGATGTGGGATCATGTCAACCCCTATCGACGTTGGTTTACGATGAATAACACTCATCCTTTAATGGGCGATCGCCTTCACCGATTATGCCAGATAGCTCGACACTGGCATATAGACCCCGAACTGCACTTTACTAACCAACAAGCCCTGAGTCAACAAATACTAAATCTGACTCGTCAGACTTTCTGGCTGCAAATCGCGCCATTTTTAGGGATTCCTTTAGGTTTTGTGTTTGCGGGTTTAATTTGGCTACTGTGGCAAACTGCTTTCGCCTTGAAAATTTTAAACCTCAAATGGATTTACGACGATTGGTCATTTGTTACAGGTTGCCTACTCATCTGCATCAGCATTGGTATAGTGTTGCGAATGAACTCCTTTTTTCCCGATATCAAAGCCCATAACATACAAACTGAACAACAGTTACCTTCCCTGTTAGCCAATCCCTCAAGCATTCCTAGTGATAGCATCAAGGTGCGTTTTGTCGGTAAGCTACTAGGCCGCCAAGGTATTAATAATTCTTTAGCCCAAGATTTAATATTACAATCCAGCCAAGGCTTAGTGAAACTCCATCATGTTTCCTGGTTGGGAAAATCAATGGCTCATCAAGATTTAATTGGTAGACAAGTAACAGTTACAGGTTGGTTTCGCCGAGGTGCAACACCCTGGATTGACATCCAAAGCTTACAAACTCAAAGCGGTAAAACTATCTATAGCCATCATCCCATTTGGTCTACAGTCTTAGCAGTTGCCGCCCAAGCTTGGGGTGCTTATATTTTCTTGACTGGCTAGTTTGTTAGTCATTAGTCATTGGGCATTGGATTTTATCCCTACACCCAGCAGAATGTAAACAAACATTGCAAATGTTGTCGTCAAGTGTTACATTTATTTACAAAATATCAGATAAATGAAATAACAAGCGTTCCAGCTAGGTGACTACCAGTGGCTGCTTGCGCCAATCTATCTTTGTTTATCCTCCCAACACAGCAGTAAATCGACCAGCCACAGGCTGGTTTTTGTTTCCAAATATTTACACTTGAATAAATGTGTATTTTATGTTACGATAGATTAATATATGACTAAAAACTATTGCTAGAAAAGTCTATGCTGAACTAGCTACGTAGAAAATACCGTGGTAATGTAGGGAATGGTATTTATTTCTGCGGGCAAAGGCATTAAAAAAATGCTGATAGCAAGAAGCAGCAAAAAACAAGTTTAAAACCTTTAAAATTAAGGTGGTATTAGTGGAGCGGTTTGTACGCTTTTTCAATCAAAAAGTTTTATCCCAACAAAAACTGTATTGTATAGGTTGACAGTTTGGAGTAAAAAAATTGGTTTATGGCAGTCTTGGTCAATAGCATTTAAAAGTTAAAGCCAAGCCATTGTTTTCTTGCCTGGCCATGTTCATTCAACTCTGGAGGTATAGTTCATGTCCGTTCGCCTATATATAGGCAATTTGCCAAAAGAAGAAATAGATCGTCAAGAGCTACAAGCAGTGTTTGCTGCTGAAGGCGATGCTGTGACGACTAAGCTGATCAAAGACCGTAAAACTGGGAAGTGTCGCGGTTTTGGGTTTCTGACAGTCAATAATGATGAACAAGCAGACCAAATTATTGAAAAGTATAACGGTCAATTGTTCAAAGAAACCCCCATTAAGTTAGAGAAAGCATTACCCCGTACTAAAGGTGATGAGGGTGATGAGCAAGCAGCAGCAACACCAGCAGGTGGTGCGCCTGTACCTAAAGCTAACAAAGAAAGCAACCGCCGTGAAAAAGGTTCTAAGAAATCTCGTCGCGGTGGTGGTGGACGCGAAAACACTGCTGCGTCTACAGCCGATACAGACGCTATTCGTCCTGATCCTCGTTGGGCTTCTGAATTAGAAAAGCTCAAGCAAATGCTAGCAGCACAAACCACCAATTAAATCACAAAGGTAAAAGATTAAGAATTAAAAGTCAGGAATTGTTGATTTTTAATTTTTAATTTTTACCCAAGAGCTAATTGTGGCTATTGTTGACGGTGCGATCGCTACTGTTGGGTATAATATACCGATTAACTGAATGTGTTTGTCCAAATTGGCTATAGATTGTCAATGAAGTCAAACAAAGTTTTGCCTAGAGTTGCGATCGCACTTATTCATCTAAGTTAAGCGTGTCTGATTCTTCCAGAGTCCCAACCGCCAGGATGAGGGCAAGGAAACACTCTCAACTGGAAACAATTCGTATTAAGTAAATATATTTCAACCCCTCAGTCTCACTACACTCTGAATTTAGGCTGAAGGGGTTTTGACTTTTTATCTAGCTGGCGGATGCTGGCTGTCAGGGATTCCAGATCAAAAAACATCCAAAATGTAGGGTGCGTCAGTACGAGACACCCTAGCCATACCAAGAAAATATTCATTCTGACGCACCCTACTAACAGTCAGTTTGGATAATTTATTTTTCGGTGTTCCCTAAAGCCGCTAGTTGGAGGCTTTCAAGAAACACGGAATCTAGGGAAGTAGAGGAAGTGGAGGCAGCAGAGGGAGATGTAGCGTTAGCTTTTCTTTACTATGCAACGCTAAAGCGTAGCTTGCTTCCTCGGAGGGGTACGGAGGTGTAAGCCTACCCGAAGGTTGGAAGATGAGGGGAATGAGGTAGACAAGGTAGACAAGGTAAAAATTCTTTAAGAGTCAACAATCTTCAATCAATCTTCAACAGTATTTTTTGGAAGGTATACAAAAATTACCTTTAACTAAAGTGTATTGTATTATAAGATACAAAATTTTCATAGCAATATTAGTAATATTAAATACTCTACTTATTAATAGCAAAGTAAAGCAATTTAATTCAACGTAATTAATGACTTACTTTTTTTGTTTCAGTAGTTGAAATAAATTGTAAATTCACAAAAATTCAGTTAAATGAATTAAGTGAAAATACTGCTGCTAATAGTTTTACTAAAAATATACAAATATTGTAAAACTGATCCAAAAACCAGTAAATTTTTAGGTCATAACCTGATTTATTTACTGGATTGCGACCAGTGTTTTTGTATGTTTATAGAGTCAAAAATAGAAATAAATCTATTAAAAGTATTAGATATAAATATGGCAAATTAGATATAAAAAAAACAAATAGAAATAATGAATAAAAACAGCAAAAAATCAGGAAGAAATATATAAAAAATCTTGGCATATTAAATTAAAATAAAAAATACTCACAGTTACTCACAAATTCAAGTAATTGTGCAGACAGCACACTTGAAACTTCCGCCGACTGAACCACAATCAGCAACACACACAAACTATGAACTCGAACACTGAAAAACGGATAGCTTTAATTTCAGTTCATGGAGATCCAGCAATTGAAATCGGGAAAGAAGAAGCTGGAGGGCAAAATGTTTACGTGCGTGAAGTAGGTAAAGCATTAGCCGAATTAGGATGGCAAGTTGATATGTTTAGCCGCCGAGTCAGCCCTGAACAAGAAACAATTGTTCAGCACAGCCCACTTTGTCGGACAATTCGGTTAACAGCAGGGCCAGAGGAATTTGTCCCCAGAGATAATGGTTTTAAACACTTACCAGAGTTTGTCCAACAATTGCTGCAATTCCAAAAAGAAAACCAAATTATTTATCCGTTGGTGCATACAAACTACTGGCTGTCTAGTTGGGTAGGAATGCAATTAAAAGCAATCCAAGGCAGCAAACAAGTTCATACTTATCACTCTTTAGGCGCAGTCAAATACAAAGCTGTAGATACAATACCTTTAATTGCCACTAAGCGGTTAGCTGTGGAAAAACAAGTATTAGAAACAGCAGACAGAATCGTGGCGACAAGTCCCCAAGAACAGCAACACATGCGATCGCTCGTGTCCACAAAAGGTTATATTGATGTAATTCCTTGTGGTACAGATATCGCCAAGTTTGGCTCAGTAAACAGAGAAACAGCTAGAGCCGAATTAGGAATTGCACCAGATGCCAAAGTCATCTTGTATGTAGGACGTTTTGATTCGCGCAAAGGTATAGAAACTTTGGTGCGTGCAGTCAACGAGTCACAGTTACGGGATTCTGGTAAACTCAAACTAATTATTGGCGGTGGTTATACCCCAGGTAACAGCGACGGCAGAGAGCGCGATCGCATTGCGGGAATTGTGGCAGAATTAGGTATGAGCGACTTTACAAGTCTTCCCGGTCGCCTCAGCCAAGATATACTGCCTACATACTACGCTGCGGCTGATGTTTGTGTTGTTCCCAGTCATTACGAACCTTTTGGACTCGTAGCAATTGAAGCGATGGCTTGTGGTACACCAGTAGTAGCAAGTGATGTTGGTGGGTTGCAATTCACAGTCATCTCAGAAAAAACAGGTTTATTAGTACCACCAAAAGATGTAGCTGCTTTTTCTGTAGCGATTGATAGAATTTTGATGAATCCACAATGGCGGGATGAATTAGGTCAAACTGCTAGAAAACAGATGGAGTCTATTTTTAGTTGGCTGGGTGTGGCTGCGCGTCTGAGCGAACTATATACCCAAATTTTAACAACTAAAGTTCCAGAACCGGCATTAGTTACTCAATAACACTATCAACATCCTTGGTAATAGGTATGAGGGAATTGGTAATATTTGGAAGCAAGAAGGAAGAAGGTATCTAAAGCCATCCGTCAGAATTCACAAGTGAGAAACCTTGAGTTTTCTCTGCTTGTGAGTTAAACTAACCGGAGATATATTTCTGCTTGACTGCATTAGGAAAATTGGGTGATACTCACCTTTTCCCTTTTACTTTTTACCCTTTGAGATAACTTATTTATTTAAAATAATTTAGCCAAAGGTTAGTTATATTAAAAAATATTATAAATGCTGCAAAAACTAGAGTATGAAGGATAGAATGTCAGACTTCATGCCTCATCCTTCGGAATTACATAAATTGTGGACACTTGACCCATCTGTAACTTTTCTCAATCATGGTTCATTTGGTGCTTGTCCACAAGCAGTGTTGGCAATACAGCAAAGATTGCGATCGCAATTAGAACAAGAACCGCTACGCTTTTTTGGTAGAGAGTGGGAACCACTGCTAGATGATGCGAGAAGCAAACTAGCCGCATTTGTGAACGCTGATGTTCAAGATTTGGTATTCGTTAACAATGCTACGACAGGTGTAAATTCCGTGTTGCGTTCCCTGACTTTTACAGCAGAGGACGAAATTTTGACCACCAACCACGAGTATAATGCTTGTCGCAATGCGCTGGATTTTATCGCCAGTCGCACAGGTGCGCGGGTAGTCGTGGCAAAAATTCCCTTTCCGATAAAGTCGCCACAACAAGTAATAACAGCAGTTTTGGAGCAAGTCACATCAAAAACCAAGTTAGCACTATTAGATCATGTGACTAGCCAAACTGGGTTAATTTTTCCCATTCAGGAATTAATACAGGAATTACAACTACGGGGTGTAGATACCTTAATTGATGGCGCACACGCACCGGGAATGATACCTTTAAATTTGCGAGAAATTGGCGCAACTTACTATACCGGAAACTGTCATAAATGGCTGTCTGCGCCCAAGGGTGCGGCATTCTTGTATGTGCGTCGAGATAAACAGCCAGAAATTCGACCTTTGACAATTAGCCACGGTGCAAATTCACCACGCACCGATAAAACACGCTTTCAGTTAGAATTTGACTGGACTGGTACAGATGATTATACAGCTTATATGTGTGTACCAGAGGCGATCGCTTTCATGGGTTCGTTGTTACCCGGCGGTTGGCAAGGATTGATCCAGCATAATCATCAAATGATATTAGCTGCCAGACAGTTACTTTGTCAAGCTTTGCAAGTGTCACCACCTTGTCCTGAAGACATGATTGGCGCGATGGCAGTTGTACCAATGCCAGCTAGATTAGAAAATCGTGATTTCATGTCTGTGCATGACCAATTATTTGATCAGTATGGCATTCAAGTACAGATAGTTCCTTGGACAGAATCACCGCGATTGTTGCTGAGAATTTCCGCACAGATTTACAATACCCTAGAGCAGTACGAATATTTAGCAAAAGCACTCACAGAACTTTAAAAGTATTGCATAAAAAGTCTTTACTTATGCAGCCATTCCAGACAGAAATAAATCAAAGTATATTAAGTAATGTAACATAATCAAAGTTGAGTTCGTAGTAAGGACTTAAGTCCTTACTACAAACCTTAATTTATTTACGCCGTGCTACTTATTTCTGAATATCGCATATAATAAGAGCATAATCTCAAGGAATGTACTGTAAACTCATAGAAAAAAACAGTCAAAATTAGTATAACAGTAATACTCCCAAAAAGCCAATATTCCTGTCAATTAATCTGGCTGTTTGAGTAGAAATTGCCCTGTGCAAAGGGGGCTAAAATGAAAAATACTTTATACAATATATTCTCCAGACTGGCTATAACTGCAACAGTGGTATTAGCAGCTTTATTAATCACTGTACCAGTAGCTGCTAATGAAAATCAGCAGATTACTAATGCTTTAATTAACCCTAGAGGAATAGACTTTTTCCGTGAAGGGCAAGAGCAGTTTGAGCATGAAATGAAAGTGTTAATGATGAAAGATAGTCTGTTACCAGAAAAATTACTGCAAATTAATCCTGAAGTCATGCAGGTACAACAACAGTTATTACCATTAGAAAATCATCAGGTTATTCCCGGTGATGTTAATAGTGATAATTCACAAAAATTCATGAATCAAGATAGTGAGATTATACATTAGTTTGTAATTTGAGAAAACTAGCGATAGCCTCAACGGTTTGTGCTGCACTTTTAGCTGTAAACATGGGGCCAGAAGCCAAATAAATCTGCTCCTCATTGTCTAAATTTAGCAGAACATAGTAATTTGTTCCTCTCCCTACAGTAGCAGCATCAATATTAATTCCTAAAATTTCTTTTAATTTAACTTCAGTAACCGCTTGACTAAACCAACCTTGACGGTTAATAGTTGCTTTACCCAGAACTTTATCGAAACTACAGACAATTTTAGCATTCATTTGCATATAGATAATGCAACCACCACCAGCAGCAATTAGTAATAAACCTAGAGGATAAGTCCAAAAGCGGCTATCTTCCTGAATAGTTAAAGTTGTAGCTGGCGAGTTTTTCAGAAAATCGTTGATTTGGGTTGCATAGGTTTCTTTTTTAGTTCTATCTGCATTTATTAAATTAATAGGAAAACTACCTTGATTTGTTAGCAGTAAAAAAGGATAACTACCCCATTCATCAGTAGTGCTAGTATCTAGTTTTGCGCCTTTTATCTCTAAGAGATTCCAAGTGTGAGTTTGAGATTTTAAAAAACTGTTGCTAATTAACTGACAACTAGCTGGTTGGTTTTCAATGCGATTACAAGTAAAAGTAGTGACTTTTCCGAGTGTAGCTATAAAAAAAATACCACCTGCGGCGAATATTCCCCCAAACAGCCAGTAAAAAATGGCTTGTGGTTTGAATTGTAGTTTTAAGAAAGTTGGTGTTTTTTCTAAAATCCGAACTTGCATGGTTATAACAAAATATAAGAATTTAAACCCTAGGATGAAATTGGTGTTTACGCCGCCCAATCTCTACTCTTTTATAGATGATATATTAATCGCATCTATTGAAAAAAATAATGTCAAAAACTGGGAATTTCAAATAATAGTAAAGATAGAATAAAATCCATAATAAAAATTGCTACCCAAGTCGTGACAACTGCGGTAGTTGCTGATTCTCCTACTTCTCTGGCACCACCTCTAGTAGTCAGTCCCCAACTACAGCCATTAATAGATACTATCAGCCCGAAAATTAACCCTTTCAACAAAATAATAAATACATCTGATGTCTCTAAAAAACTTCTGACTGACTCTAAGAATATCTCTGGAGGAATTTGATAAAATTGTGCAGCCGCAAAAATTCCGCCACTGATACCCATGACTAAAGCGAAAATCATCATAATGGGCATCATTAAACAGCAAGCAATGACTCTGGGAAGCACTAGATAATCAATAGGGTTAGTTTTGAGCATATAAAGCGCATCAATTTGTTCAGTGACACGCATTGCACCGATTTCGGCGGCGAAAGCAGAACCTACTTGTCCAGCAATAATACTAGCAGTCAAAATAGGAGCTAATTCCCGACAAAAAGCTAATGCAAAAGCTCCGCCGATGGTGTTCTCAGCACCAAATTGTATTAATTCTCTAGCGGTTTGAATAGTAAAAATCATGCCAGAAAAAATACTCACAAGCAAAACTGGAGAGACACAACCAGGCCCCGCAGTTACAGTATGTTCTAAAATTTTACGGTAGTAAGTTTTTCCTTGTAGGAAATGTAGCCAGACTTGACCAAAGAGTAGCACTGTGGCGAAACAACGGACAGTAAATAAATGTTCTAAATTTTTTGGTTGTTGCAATTTTACCTCCTTTTAATACTCTAGAAACCTGATGAAAAAGACGCGGTTTATCGCGTCTCTACAGGAGGATTTTGGATTTATCTATTGTTGAGAAATAAGAATAATCAGTCATTAGTTGAAGTTGTAAATAACCACTGATTATTTATACAAAGAAAGCTTGACAATTAGGTGTGAAATATGATAGTGATTAGGGGGAGAAATGCCAATATCAAGCTATTCCACAACTGAAATTGAGGTTTTGAGATTGGTTGTGGTGGTGCTAATAAAGCTTCTATTCTCTGTTCTAAGCGTAGCTTGCCGTTGTAGGTATCGCCTACACTAGAACCTAGAGCAGCACAACAAATTTCTGAGTCTGTGAATGCTGTAGCATTACTTACTACTAACAACAGTGATTCTGCGAGTAATAGGGGGTCTACCTGGGATGCTGCATAACTGTCAGCACGTAGTTCTCGCAAGATTAAAAGTTCTTGCCACAATGGTTCTGTGTTGGGCAACCAAGCTGTACAGGAACGTATCCAACCCAACCAGAAAAACCAAAATGTATCTTTGTAGTGGTGATGTCCTTGTTCGTGGGCTAAGACACTTTTAACATGATCTGCGGAGAGTGTTTGTAGCAATCCTTCGCTGACTACTAATTCAGGATGCCAAAAACCAATTTGTCCGGCAAATAAGGCTGGTGTGCTGAGTAATCTGACTCGCTCACCTTCAACATTTACTAGAGGACAATTGCGGGCTGATTGTAGGGACTGATAACCTTGGATAGCTAGTTGCAAGCACAAACAAGAAAAAATAGTCAGGATAATTAAAGCTAGTACATAACTTAATGATCCTGTGTCCATACCGACCATTTGACCTTGAGTACCCATGCACAGCACAGCGATCGCTGTCATGATTAACAGCAACGGTGGAAAGAGAAAGAAAAACAGGGTTCTTTGCCAGCGTAGTTCCCAACTACCTGGGGTATGAGTCCAAGATTGTCTTAAAATTCCAGAAACTGCCAAAGCAGCCAAAATCATTAATAGGTGCATTATTGTTCCTCCCTGGCTTGGCGTGCTGCTTGAATACGTTTAGCGATCGCTGCGATTTGTTCACTAGCCGCCTCATCCAGACTATCAGCAAAAGCCGCAACCACATCAGGATTACCTACGGCTAAAAACCGTTGTAATTGGTCATGAGCTTTGATAACTTGGGCTTGCTGCTTTGTGATTAAAGGTCGCCAATAGAAAGCTTTGCCTTTTTTATCACAGGCTAGCCAACCTTTTTCAGTCAGGCGACGTAAAACTGTGGTGACAGAGGTGTAAGCTAATTCGCGGTTAGGGTCAGCCAGAATGCGATCATGCACATCTTTAACTGTAGCTGAACCCAGTTCCCAAACGATATTTAAAATTTCTGCTTCCAAAGGGCCTACAGACAATTGTTTGGGGCGATAATCGGGTAAAGGTGCCATAGAAATTGGGGATTAGGGACTGGGGATTGGGGATTGGGGGGTTGTTTCCTACCTTCTACCCCTACGTTCTTTCAGATTACCGTGATTTACACTCTAGCTAGAAACTATGGGCTGAAAACCTCTCTTCTCTAGCCTCCAACCTCTCGCGTTTAGCCCCTAGCTACTCCGACACAATAAAAAATAGTCTGGCATAACCATAAGAAATACTCTAATTTTTCCTGTGATTATGGTGATTGACACCAATTAGAATGTAATCTCGGCAGTAGTATTTAAAGCAGGTGTAACCCGCGCGTGAAGCTATTTGTATATCACACCCCGGAATTAACCCCCGAAGTTCAAGTTCCAGACTGCGCGATCGCAGTCGATGTCTTGCGAGCCACTAGCACCATTGCAACTGTGTTGTCGGCTGGTGGCGAAGCTGTGCAAGTCTTCAGCGATTTAGATCAACTGATCGAAGTCAGTGAAAAATGGCCTCAACAGAAACGGCTACGAGCCGGAGAACGGGGAGGTGCAAAAGTTGCTGGTTTTGAATTAGGTAATTCTCCCCTTGACTGTACACCCGAATTAGTGAATGGGCGACGCTTGTTTATTAGTACCACTAATGGCACTCGCGCTTTAAAACGGGTACAGGAATCACCCACGGTGATGACAGCCGCTTTTATTAACCGAGCCGCAGTAGTACAATATTTGATTGACAAGCAACCTGAGACAGTGTGGATTGTGGGTTCAGGTTGGGAAGGCAGTTTTTCTTTAGAGGATACAGCCTGTGCTGGTGCGATCGCTCACAGTGTGATCGAGAAATCCCAATTACCAGCCGCAGAATTAGCTGGTAACGACGAAGTTATGAGTGCGATCGCGCTATACTCCCAGTGGCAAGACAACCTCCTGGGATTATTCCACCACGCTAGTCACGGCAAAAGGTTGTTACGCCTAGATGGCCATGAAGACCTGAAATATTGTTCCCAAACCGATATTTTAGCTGTCCTGCCCACACAGCAAGAACCAGGTGTATTTAAAAGTCAAACTTAAATATGCAAAATCAATAGCTGAATAGCTCCCCTTGTCTTGTTTATTTGCCCCGTCTCGGCAAAACTAGCCAAGGGACTAATACTAATTCAAAATTCAAAATTTTGCTTATGAAAAATAAATTCAGAATTACCCAGCATCAAAAACAAAAGATTAAACACTCAAAAGCCATGCGCCGAATATTCACATCCATATTTTTAATTTTTCTCATACCTATTGTGGTTTTGTATCTTACGTTATCACCACCTAAAAACGATAAGTTTGGCATGGCTGAAAGTTCAGATATATATTTAAAAACCATAGAAACTACAGAAATAATAAAAGGTAAAATTGTGACAACAAGCACTACAACTAAATATGAGCCAGCCAAAACCTTATGGGATTGGATGGGTATATTAATTGCTCCATTTGTATTAGCTATTATTGGTTTGATTTTTCAGATTATACAAGAAAACATACAACAAGAGAAAGAAGAATATGCACAAAAACAAATTGAAGAGAAACAACGTGAATCTGCTGTGATAAATTATCAACAGTATATAGTCAATTCAATACTAAATCTAAATCAAGCAATTGATAATGATCAAGAAAATAATTATTCTACTGAACATTATTCAAATATATTAGATTTGATCCGCAACATGACTTTATCAATATTACAAGATTTAGATGGAGATGAAAGGCGCAAAGCTACAATTTTAGTAGTTCTCTATAATTGCTCTCTTATTAAAAAGGATAAACCCAAGGTGTATTTAAAAGAAGCAAACTTTGAAGGAGCTAATTTTTCAAAATTAAATCTTTCCGAAGCTGACCTTCAAGGAGTTAATTTTTCAAACGCAAATTTTACAAACGCTCTTCTTAGTAATACAAACCTTAAAGAAGCTAATCTTTCAAACGCCAACCTTCAAGGAGCTAATCTTTTCAACGCCAACCTTAGCGGAGCTAATCTTTTCAACGCCGACCTTAGAAAAGCCGAATTTAAAAAAGCCGACCTTAAAGGAGCAAACCTTTCAGAAGCCGACCTTAGAGGGGCCAAACTCTCCGAGATTATACTAGAGCTTGAAACAGAACAAAAAGAATTACAAAAACAAATTGAATTAGCTAAAGGTGATAATGAAACTACCTTACCTAACAAAATTGAAAAACCCAAACATTGGAGATAACACAGATAATTTTTAGTTATCCTTAGAGTTGTAGGTTGGGCATTGCTTGCTAGTTGCTAAGACCCTTAGTTTTAAGTTGTTGGCAATGCCCACCTTAAGCTTATTGAGAATGGTGCAAGATATGACAAAAAGCAGAAGTAAGCAGAACCCTTCTCTAGTACCTCAGAATCTAAAAACTCAAGAATTGTAAGGATTTTATGATGATGTTCTAGCCTGAAGGTCATAACGCAGCTTGTAACCAGGATTTATACCTTATAGCAAGTTGCTTAAGAAAATCCAGTTCTTCACCCTCAAGATTATTAAATAAGTTGTGATATCGCCAACCACGCTCATAACGACTGAGCATTTCTTCTGGAGTAAACCGATAGACATCTGCTGTTTGCCAACATATTGACTCCAGAAAAGATAGCTTTTCGGGGACAATAATAGGATTTATTGTTGGTGTTACAGGTGTCATAGCTCTTTCAATCAACAACTTTTAGCTAAATCAAATATATCACCTATTTTTTACTGCGTGAGTAAAAATATGCTTTTAAATATACTCCCTTCCCGGTGTAAGATTAGCTATCTTCTTCTTTTCTTCCTTCGTGTCCTTCGTGTCTTCGTGGTTCATTCAATCGATATTCTTCTGGTGGAAAGGGAGTAAATCTTTCACCAGCATTAACATTGCAAACTAAAAAATAATCCAAAATTCAAGAGAGTTGTTGCGATTTACTAGACATTAGCGAATCTCCCAGTCAACAATGCAGATTCATCCGCGTCCATCTGCGTTCATCTGCGTTCAATTATTTTTCTTCTCACTCCCATTGAAAACCGCTATAGTTTCCTGTATTGATATGCTTATCATCTCACAAACCTCATAAATCAAAAACCTCTGGTAGCATACACCAGAGGTAAAATTATGCAATCCTATTTCACAGGATTAACTAATAGACAAACGGCTGCAACATTAACCAGCATTCGCCAAAAGTAACTCGCGTTTTTCTGACTGAAGTACCTGTACTTGACCATCATCATTAACATCCACAACGGCAGTGCAACCTTCGCTGAGTTCGCCAGCAAGCAAAGCTTCCGCTAAAGAATCTTCTAACAGACGCATAATTGCACGGCGTAATGGTCTAGCACCGTAGCTGGGGTTATAACCTTCAGTTACTACTAAGTCTTTGAACCGTTCCGTAACTTCTAAGTTAATACCTTTTTCAGTCAGGCGACTAGCTACTTCACGCAGCATGATGTCAGCAATTTGCTTGACTTCATCCTTAGACAGTTGACTGAAGACGATAATTTCATCTACCCGGTTGAGGAACTCAGGACGGAAGTAATTCTTCAGTTCTTCGTTGACTAAGTTACGAATGCGTTGGTAACTAGCTTCGGGTTGGTTGTCGAATTCAAAGCCTAAACCGCCACCACCTTTTTCAATTACCTTAGAACCAATGTTCGAGGTTAAGATAATCAAGGTGTTCTTGAAGTCCACTTTCCGACCTTTAGCATCGGTGAGGTGTCCGTCGTCGAGAATTTGCAGCAGCATATTGAAGACATCCGGGTGTGCTTTTTCGATTTCGTCGAATAGCAACACGGTGTAAGGTCTGCGGCGCACGGCTTCGGTGAGTTGTCCGCCTTCGTCGTAGCCGACGTAACCAGGAGGCGAACCAATCAGTTTAGATACTGTATGGCTTTCCATGTACTCAGACATATCCAGCCGAATCATTGCATCTTCCGCACCGAAGAAGTAAGTCGCCAAGGCTTTGGCTAATTCGGTCTTACCAACGCCTGTGGGGCCGGAGAAGATAAAGCTGGCTATGGGTCGGTTGGGGTTCTTTAAGCCGACTCTAGCGCGACGGATGGCACGAGACACAGCCGTAACTGCTTGTTCTTGGCCGATGAGTCGTTCGTGGAGAGTGTCTTCTAGGTGCAGCAGTAATTCAGACTCAGATTCTGTGAGTTTGTTGACTGGTACGCCTGTCCACGAAGCGACGATTTGGGCGATGTCTTCCTCATCTACGGCGATGGGGTGAATGGCTTTTTCTGCTGAAGCTGCTTGTAGTTCTGCTTCTAGGGCGATTTCTTGGTCGCGCAGTTCTCCAGCTGTATCAAAGTTTTGCAGTCTGACGGCTTCGTTTTTGGCTTTGGTGACTCCCGCGAGTTTACGCTTGAGTTCTTTATCGGCTGAAATGTGGGAGTGACGCAACCGCACACGAGAACCAGCTTCATCTATCAAGTCTATGGCTTTATCTGGTAAGAAGCGATCGCTTATATACCTATCTGACAACTCAGCAGCAGCCACCACCGCCTCATCGGAAATTAGCACTTTATGGTGCTGTTCGTAAACTCCCCGCAAACCATAAAGTATTTCAATGGTTTCTTCTACGGAAGGTTCACCGACTAAAATCGGTTGGAAACGACGCTCTAAGGCTGCATCCCGTTCGATATGTTGACGATATTCATCTAATGTGGTAGCACCAATACATTGGAGTTCACCCCGTGCCAAAGCTGGTTTGAGGATGTTAGCAGCGTCTAAGCCGCCTTCTGTACCACCAGCACCGACTAGGGTGTGAATTTCATCAATTACCAGGATGATATTACCCGCACTGCGGACTTCATCAATGATTTTCTTGATGCGTTCTTCAAAGTCTCCCCGGAAACGTGTTCCAGAGACTAATAACCCCATATCGAGACTGATGACTTGCTTATCTTGCAACAGTTCGGGGACATCTTGATTTATGATACGCTGTGCCAAACCTTCAGCGATCGCCGTTTTACCTACCCCTGGTTCACCAATTAACACCGGGTTATTCTTAGTCCGACGACCGAGAATTTGAATTGCTCGCTCAATTTCTTTTTCACGACCAACTACCGGGTCTAGTTTACCTTCTTGGGCTAATTTAGTGAGATTTCTGCCAAATTCTTCTGTAGTTAGTGTTTTTTGGCTGCGTCTGGGGCTAAAACCACTACCAACCACCGCCGGGTCTTCACCTATACGCCGAATTACACCTGTGCGAACCGTTTTCAGGTCAACTCCCAGATTTTGCAATACTTTAGCGGCGACACCTTCACCTGCTTCAGTTAAACCTAAAAGTAAGTGTTCTGTGTTGATATAGTTATGTCCCAGACTGTGAGCTTCTCTAAATGACTGCTCAAATAGACTTTTAACTTTGGGGGTAAAAGGAATTTCTGGTGGAACGAAACCAGTACCCCGACCGATAATTTTTTCGACTTCCCGACGTGCGTCTTTGAGAGTTACACCCAACTCAGTCAGCACTTTGGCAGCAACCCCAGTTCCTTCTCCCATCAAACCCAGGAGAATTTGTTCAGTTCCTACGAAGTTGTGTCCCAGGCGACGTGCTTCCTCCTGAGCGAGCATGATAACCTTGATGGCTTCGGAAGTGAAGTGTTCAAACATAGCGGGTTCTTGCTCCCTTGCTGCTTGGACTTTGGGCGATCTAAAAATTCACCCTTTTCTTAACTTTTTTGTATTTTCTTAAAGACAATGTATCTTTATTTATTATGTAGTGACAGTGGTGAGAGCCGTATTAGCTCAGGTGTGGTTGCCGTCATCTTTAATTATCGCGCGTTAGGACGATTTTAGCTCTAGACTTAAAATGAATTTATCATCTAGAAAAAGTATAAAACATGACAGAACAACACGGTAGTAAAGACCAACAACACCCACTTTACAACCGCGATCGCCCTCTTATTGATATTTTACTAACTCAAGAGGCGACAGACTACAACTTAGCAGAATTAGCCAGGCTGAAAATACGTTATCAAGGCTTCCCAGGCGCAAGGGACATACAACAGGACTTGGATAAAGTTTTGCAACAATGGGGATTAACGGAAACCCAACTATTTGAAAGAACCCGCCAGTTACACGATGTGGGAGGAATTTATAAAAGTCGTGGCAAACGAGAAGAGCAAGATTGGAATTAGTTGGGGACTGGGGATTGGGGACTGGGGATTGGGGATTGGGGATTGGGGATTGGGGACTGGGGATTGGGGATTGGGGACTGGGGATTAGGTAAGAAGGTAGGGGCAGAATTTATTCAATTTTGAATTTTGAATTTTGAATTTTGAATTTTGAATTTACTTGTCCCTACTCTCCCGATACTCCCGTAATTGCTGCAATAGTTGCTCTTGAGATGAATTCACAGGGGAAGGACTTACCGATGCTTGAGGGGGGTTAACCGAACTTTCAACTACTACAGGTGTAGGCTTAATGGTGAGAGCCTTTTGTTTTGGTGTTGGTGGTGGGGAAATTGCTACATCTGATTTGATGGCTACTTTCGCTGACTCTAAGGTGGCAGCTACTTTGACTTGTTCTTGCATTTGGTCTGTGGATGACACTAAGCTGCTTAAACCATTGACTAATTGCCGTAAATTTTGCCGGAAATTCGGATCACCTGTTAACTCATCCAAATCAGAAGTTATTTTTTGGGTATTTTCAAATGTCACCCTAGCTGAGTCTAGGGTTTGTTGCAACAGCACGGCATTTTTAGGATCATTTAAGGCTTTGGTAGCATCTCGCAAATTAGCTGAGGCTTGAGCCGCATTTGCCGAAAGACTTTCTAAATTTTTCAGTAACTCCCCTTGGGTTAACCGATTCAAGGCAGGTGATAGACTAGAGACTGTAACCCGTAGCTGGTTACTGGTTTCGGAAATATTATTCAGAGTCCCAACCAGTACAGAACGATTGGTGTTGACAAGGTTATCTAAGTCAGTGAGTAATTTACTAGCTTGAGTTGCAGTTGTGCTGAATTGACTAGCGGTGACACCCAATTGGTCTACAGTTTTTGTAGTCGAAGCTGTTAGTGCATTGGTTGCTCTCTGCACCGAAGTAGCAGTAGAAGCAAATGTACCTAACTGTCCTTGAAAACTTCTGCTCAAGCTGCGGATATCTTTGCTGAGTGCGGCAACACTGGTAGCAGCTTCTGATGAGGTTTCTAAAAGTTTATTTACCCGTTGATAAAATTGGGGATTATTGTAAACAGTAGCTAACTCAGTAGTGCTACGAATCAATTCATCTAGACTGATACCAATTTGACCTTTGAGACGAGAACCATTACAAACTATAAGGCTGGGGTTGCAATTTTTATCTAGAGGTTTAGCTATATTTTCCCCAGATGGTAATGATGTTTTTGGTGTGATATCAATAATACTTTCGCTAATTAATCCACTCTGATTAGCTTCCACCACCACATCACGGGGGATAATTAAATCAGATTGGAGGATTTCAATCTCTACTTCTACCGCATTTGGCCCTGGTTGAATGCGAGCAATATTACCAACTTTCACACCTCGATAGCGAACAGGCGCACCTCTTTGCATCCCGCCAGCATTGGCAAATTCCACAATTGCTTTATAGGAACTGCGAGCCGCAGTGAATCTATTTAACCATAAGATAATAACGACAAATGCCCCTAGTCCGAAAAAGATTAATAATCCTACTGAACCCTCTCTTAAAGTTCGCTTCGATGCGAAACGGCTGGTAATGAAATCTCGCATATTGTTTGTCTACCCGATTAACCCACAACCTGAATAGGCCCTTGTACACTTCCACTCATAAATTGTTTGATTAGTGGATGGTTTGTATTGTCTAACTCACTAACTGTACCTTGCCACTGTACTTTACCTTGATAGAGGAATACCAGTTTATCAGTTGTGCGTCGAATTGTACTGTCTTGGTGAGTGACAATAGCATAGGTACTGCATACACCTTGAGTTTTTTGCAAGTCACGGATTAAATCTTCTATGACAGTGGAAGCAATGGGATCAAGTCCGGCTGTAGGTTCATCGTAGAGTAAAACTTCAGCCCCCTCTGCTGGGTTATCGGGGTTAGACATAATTGCACGGGCAAAACTTACCCGTTTACGCATACCTCCAGAAAGTTCCGAGGGATAGAGATGACTGATACCCGGTAAACCAACCATGTCTAATTTTTCTTTGACTAAATCGCGGATGCGCGATCGCGGTAAATTAGAATTCTGATACAGCAAAAAACCTACATTTTCATCTACAGTCAGCGAATCAAACAAAGCCGCCTGTTGAAATACCATACTAATACCAACCGGGTCATCACCATCTTCAATCAACCCCTCTCGTTTCACACCCTGCACATAAACTTCCCCCTCATCAGGATTAAGTAACCCAGCAATTATGCGTAAAATCGTCGATTTACCCGTCCCCGAAGGGCCTATAATGCCTAAAGCTTCACCCCGATAAATCGTCAAATCTACATTATCTAAAACCCGATTATTCCCAAAGGCTTTAGAAACACCTTTTAGTTCAATTAGTGGTTCAGTCATTGGTTATTAGTTATTAGTCATTAGTTATTAGTCATTGGGGATTGAGGTAAAATTTTCTCTGCACCCCTCCCCTACACCCCCATTCCTCAAACATTTTTGAATTTTGAATTTTGAATTTTGAATTTATGTGTCCCCAGTCCCCAGATATCATCGTCATCGGTAGCGGTATCGGTGGTTTATGTACGTCGGCGTTGTTGGCGCGTTATGGTAAGCGTGTAATTGTCTGTGAAAGTCATACAATTCCTGGCGGTGCAGCCCATAGTTTTAGACGACGAGGGTTTGAATTTGATTCAGGCCCCTCCTTTTATTGCGGTTTAACTGGTACTCAGAGTTTAAATCCTCTCAAACAGGTGCTTGATTCTTTAGGTGAATCCATCCAAGTTATACCTTATGATCCTCTGGGACACTACCACTTTCCTGAAGGTGATTTTCCAGTCTACAGCAATGCTGAACGCTACCGTCAGGAAATAGCAAAAATCACACCCCAAGGTGCAAAGGAACTCCAGCAATTTGAACGCCGCCTGTTAGGACTATATGAGGCGATGAAGGATATTCCTACCCTAGCACTCAGGGCAGATTGGCAGGTAATTTTAGTCTTGTTGCAACGTTATTTGCCATCTTTGGCGAAAATGCTCCCCTATTTAACCTTGGTACAGTCTTCTGTCGGCGATGTCATGGATGCTACTGTCAAAGACCCTTGGGTGCGGCGACTGATTGACTTAGAATGTTTCTTACTATCTGGCTTAAAAGCACAAGGTACAATTACCCCAGAGGTAGCATTTATGCTAGGTGAACGTTCTCGTGCTGGGGTTGAGTATCCTGTGGGGGGAAGTGCAGCAATTGTCAACGCTTTGGTGCGGGGGTTAGAACGTTGGGGTGGGAAGTTACGTTTAGGATGTCACGTTGAGCAAATTTTGGTAGAGTCTGGCAAAGTTACAGGTGTGCGGTTGCGAAATGGTGAGATTTTGTCAGCCCCAATTGTGATTTCTAACGCCACAATGTGGGATACTTACAATCAGTTACTACGTCCTGAAGATTTACCGACGGCTTACCGTCAAACTGCTTTACAGACTCCAGCCGTAGAAAGTTTCATGCACTTGCACTTAGGTATTCGGGCTGAGGGGTTGGATAATTTAACCGGACATCATGTGGTAGTGCATGACTCTAGCGAAGATATTAGTAAACCAGGGAATACTTGCATGATATCTATTCCGAGTGTGTGGGATAAAAATCTCGCACCAGAGGGACATCATGTAGTTCATGCTTACACCCTTGAACCTTTCGCGGGATGGGTAAGGGATGATGGTTATGAGGCGAAGAAGCGAGAAAAAGCAGAATCTTTATACCGTGCTGTAGAAAAAATTATACCTGATATTCGAGGGCGTGTAGTCTTGGAATTGATTGGCACACCGTTAACTCATGCTCATTATCTCCGACGTTATCAGGGAACTTACGGCCCTGCTATTCCGGCGGGTAAGGGGATGTTTCCTAGTACACATACGCCTATACAGGGTTTGTATCGTGTGGGTGATAGCACTATGCCGGGAATTGGTGTCCCTGCTGTGGCTGCTTCTGGTATTTTATGCGCGAATAGTTTGGTTTCACTATCGCAGATGGCGGAGTTATTCAAGTGACAAAATTAAACGCAGATGCACGCAGATAAACGCAGATAAATTTTTATCTCATTAGACTAAAGACGGCTAGAATCTGGGTAAATATTGAGCATTTTGTGACAAACGACTGTATTTTTTTAGTAAAAGTTTCTGCAAAAATGACAGATATTTTTTGTCTGAGCAGAGTTTAAAAACCCTCGAAATTTAATTACTTACATATCGGCTTTAGGTTATATTTTTTAGATAGTAAATCCAAGAATTTTACTGTTTAGACTATTGCCGTGTAGATAACGGGACTCTGGAGGTTAAAATGACAGGCGAACCCATAATTCAATTCACTTTTGCCATTGATGACCCAGAATTAGATGATGAAAGACGGCGAGAAATAGCTATAAAGTTGCTGGAGGATATTCGGGATTTGGATGAGGTGGAGAAGGCGGATCGTGCTGAAGATTTGAACCCAGAAGCGGGAAGTAAGCCAGGGTTTGCTACTTTGATAGGCGTGCTTACGGCTGAGGTAAGCATGAAGAATTTTAAAAGCTTTTTGAGTTTTTTGGGCGATCGCCTGCAAGATAAGAACCTGGAAGTTAGTGTAAAAGTTGGCGATAAAGAAGTCAGCATTAAAGCTAAAAGCCGACAAGAGCTACTAGAAAGTGAGAGATTAGCCAAAGAATTGTTAGACAAAATGGGTGGCGGGAATGGCTAAGATAGCACTACTGATTGGAGTCAGTGAGTATGGTGAAGGTATCCCTCCCCTCTCAGCAGCACTCAATGATGTGGCAGCTATGCAGCGAGTTTTGCAAAACCCAAACTTGGGGGGGTTTGAGCAGGTTGAACAACTGCTTAACCCCGATGCAGTTGCAATGCGAAAGGCAATTCACAAGCTGTTTAAGGAAGCTAAGAAAGATGATTTAGTATTATTATTTTTCTCTGGTCATGGTATTACTAATGATGAAGGGCATCTCTATTTAGCAACTCGGATTACAGCTAAAGATGACTTTGAAGCTACTGCTGTAGACGCAAGTTATATCCAAGGAAGATCCAACAGTTGCTATGCTAAACGGCAAGTTGTAATTCTCGATGCTTGCTATAGCGGTGCTTTCGCTGGAACTTGGCGGCCAAAAAGTGTTGGTGTAGAGGATATTAAACAACAACTAGGTGCTGTAGGGCGGGTTGTTCTCACTTCTTCCAGTGCAACTCAAAAATCTTTTGAGCAAGAAGGCTCAACCCTTTCGCTTTACACGCAATATTTAGTTGAGGGAATTGAAACTGGGGCAGCAGACAAAGACAAAAATGGTCATATTCTGATTCAAGAACTGCATGATTACGCCCAGGCGAAAGTTCAAGAAGTCAAGCCGAATATGACACCAGCCATCATTCTGGATAGGGAAGGCTTTAATATTATCATAGCCAATGCGCCAAAGAGTTCAGAAGCAGAGTATCGCAAGCTTGTTGAACAATATGCCCAAAATGGTGAACTCAGTGAACTTGCCTACTTAGTCTTGAAGCCAAAACGCCAAACATTTGGACTCACAGATGAAAAAGCGGAGGAAATAGAAAACGAAGTTCTAGAACCTTATCGTAGGCGGCTGGCAAATCTTGAACTTTACAAACAAGCTTATGAAAAGGCAGTTAAGCAACAATATCCTCTCAATGAGCATACTTTGAAGTTATTGAAGGTTTATCAGCAAGATGTTTTAGGACTGAGGGATGAAGATGTAAGGGAGATAGAGAAAGAGATTACATCTGTCAGAGAAGCGGAATATCAACAACAGCTTCAGCAGATACAGCAACAAAGAGAAGAACCAAACAAAACAACCACTACACCAACACCGGAAACAGATGATCTGAGTTCTGAGAAAGGTGTAGACTATACACGCTTGCGCGACTTACTCAAAACAGGACAGTGGCAAGAAGCAGATCAAGAAACTCTGCAAGTGATGCTAAAAGTTGCTGGTAGAGAAAAAGAAGGCTGGCTTAATGTCAAATCAATCGAAAACTTTCCCTGCACTGATCTACGCACTATTGACCAATTGTGGGTAAAATATAGCAGTGGACGCTTTGGGTTTAGTGTCCAAAAGCGTATTTGGGAAAGTGTCGGAGGCAATCCCTATGCAGATTATGACACTTGGTGCAAGTTCGGCGATCGCGTAGGCTGGCGAGAAGAGGAAGAATGGTTAATGTATAATGATCTGACATTCAACCTGAAAGCACCCCAGGGGAATATCCCCGCTTTGGTGCGGCGGGGTTGGAAGGGTAGGTCATGGTGGTCAAGTCTCTTCTCTCGCGTCGAGACTTGTAAGCTGTAACATACAAGGCTTACACAAAATTGTAAACATTTCTAAATAAGCCATTTCCTACGAAGTCTTGCGGGTTCTACGTTTCCGATACCTGGCACTGTGGCTTTTTCTACTCTTGTTGTTTTTCTTGTAGTATGCTGCCAGCAACTTGCGGGTTATAACAGTTAGCCAAGATAAACTTTGATGCTACTTGTTCTACTTCTTCATTAGTCGCTTCCCACTCATCCCAAGGTAGTCTCATTTGTCCAGGTGAAGTTTTTTTCCCTTTCCCTTTTTCTTCAACCCTGCTAATAATTTGCTTCCCCAGTGGTTGCGCTTTTCTGGTTTAGATTGAGGGCGATATTTTTTACAAAAACTTGTGCTATTAAAGAATATTTGTCAAGCCGCAAAGTAGGGGCGGGTTTATGAAAAATTCGGTCTACCTACAGATTAACTTGTGAACCCGCCCCTACAAAAACCCCTCTCCAAACCTCTCCCCTGCAAGGAGAGAGGCTTTAAAATCCCCATTCCCTTGTAGGGAAGGGGGGCTGGGGGGGTTAGGTTTGAGAGATTTTGATGCTAATAACAATACAAGGAACAGGTGCAAGATGTCAGTCTATTTTTGTGGGAGCATCCCAATTTTGAAAAAATAAACTTAGCCATTGCAAAATCTCTCTAAAACTCTCTTTCCTTCGTGTCCTTCGTCCCTTCGTGGTTCGTTCATTTCATGTCTTAACCTCAAGCAAAAAATAAACTTACACATTTGGGATGCTCCCATTTTTGTTGTGTCTACAACAGATAAAATATGAATAATTAACAAGTTTTTTTAAATATAATTAAATGACGCGATTTATCCATGACCAATTTTCCAAAGACTATTTAGAAGAACTACTCAAACCCTATGGAAAAGTCCAAGCACCGAGTCGGGTAGCTGCTGAAGTTCGAGAAATCGATGTATTATTTTCTCCATTTTCTACACAAACAGCTAATTTAGAAACATTAGGATTATTAGGGAAAATGGCAACTACATCCGCCATTTTTGAACCGTTCCGCAACCCAGCATCAAAAGAAGAAATCACTGATTGTCTGTTAAAACTCTTAGAAGTCAGAAACGCTATTCAAAGAGAAGCAAATCGCACTAAAACCCCAATCTCAGCCGGAGAAATTCCCCATTTATGGGTTCTGACTCCCACCGCATCGGAAACAATAATTTCCGGCTTTGGTGCAAGTCTAAAATCAGACTGGGTAGAGGGAGTTTACTTTCTACCTGAGTATTTGCGGACAGCCATAGTTGTAATTCATCAGTTACCCTGTACTCAAGAAACACTGTGGCTGAGAATACTAGGGCGTGGTAGAGTACAGCAACGAGCAATTGATGAATTGGCAGCACTACCAGCAAATCATCCCTTTCAGAGAGTGACGCTAGAATTACTCTATAGCCTACAACAAAACTTGAGAATAAATCAGAATATAGAAACAGATGATCGGGAGTTAGTGATGAGATTAGCACCACTGTATCAAGAAGACAGAGAACGAGCTAGACAGGAAGGGTTACAACAAGGACTACAGCAAGGAGAACAACAGCTAATTCTGCGCCAGTTAAATCGTCGATTTGGAGAAATTGACTTATCTTTAATTGAGGAGGTTCAAAGATTATCTATTGAGCAATTAGAAGCACTGGGTGAACAGTTGTTCGATTTTTCTGACGTTGCAGATTTAACAGCTTGGTTAAACCAACAACAAGAAACCAACAATCAGTAAATTAATCGTATACTAATGTTGATTTCTTTGACTAAGTTTTTGAGCGATCGCCTACTAAAATCAACTACCATTTTCGGGTGCGATCGCTCTTATCCCACGGCAAAATCTGTAAACTAACTACAACCTTGCTCACTAACACCAAGTTTGCACTACTCGCCCTTTTAATTCTTGTCCTAACCAGGGAGTATTGCTAGAAAGAGTATGCAGATTCTTTCTGTCTACTGTCCAAGTTTTTTCAGGGTTAAATAATGTTAGTTCAGCTTGCTGATGAGGTGCAATTTTACTAACTTTTTCTTGTAAACAATCTGCGGGTTTTGTACTCAATGCTTGCCACAATTGTAATCCGGTAAATTCCCCAGTTGCAACTAAATGCTGCCACAACAATGGTAATGCTAATTCTAAACCAATCGCCCCTGGTGGTGCTTCGGCAAAGGCTTGGACTTTTTCTTCGTAGGTGTAAGCTGCATGATCAATGGCGATCGCATCCACAACACCCTCCCGTACTGCTTCCCGTAACGCCTTCATATCGCTGTTATTACCCAAAGGTGGTTCTAAATGCAAGCTGGTGTTATAACTCTTAACAGCTTTAGTATCTAATAACAGGTGCATCCAGGTGGTACTAGCGGTAATGGGTAAACCTTGGGCTTTAGCTGTGGCAATTAATTCTACACTACGAGCCGTGGAAACACGCATGATATGTATGGGTGTACCAATGTTAGCTACCAATTCGATTAAAGAGGCGATCGCAGTTGTTTCCGCACTCACAGGAACAGGTGGCAAACCATACCGCAGCGCATCCGCACCTTCCCGCATGACTCCGTTAGATTGAAGTAGGCGATCGCAAGGCCAAAAAGCTACAGGTTTACCCAATGCTTGCACATATTCCAACAACCGCCGCACTAATCCTAAATTATCTAACGGCAAACCATCAGTAAACCCCACAACTCCCGCCGCCGCTAAATCGGCTAATTCCGTCATCTGCTTCCCTGCCACATCTAAGGTAATCGCACCCCAGATGTGGAGATGGGGAAGTGAGAGAGATGAGGGATTTCCCCCTCTCATTTTCTGCAACTGTGCAACAAGCGCAGGGTTATCAATAGCTGGCGATGTATCAGGGAGAATGCTAACTCTGGTAAAGCCACCAGCCGCCGCCGCTTGTAAAAAAGATAACAGAGTTTCTCTTTCTTCAAAACCTGGTTCGCCGGAGTGACTATACAAATCAACTAACCCAGTTCCGAGAATCAGTCCCCGACAATCTCTAACTTGAGTATCAGAACTAATATCAGTAATTTGTGGGGCTACTGCTTGGATTGTACCATGAGCAATTAGCACATCAGCCACTTGATCAGTTCCAGAAACCGGGTCAATTACCCTTACTTGTTGCAGAAGTTCAGTTGTCATTTGAGCTATTTAGTGCTTCAGCTTTTTATCTATTGTTGTTGTTAATCACCCTATAATGCTCCAGCTGCGGTTTTATCCAGTACACCGCCACTTAAATGAGTGGTAATGTTCATTGCTTGCAATACTGGTAAACCATTCAGCCCAGAGGGGTAGTCAATGACACTGACAGCACCGTTACCTTGGCGGAAATTCCAGAAATTATCAGCAGATAAGCCGAGAATATAACAAAGTAGGGTTTTATTAGTAGCGTCGTGAGCCACGACTAATCCGGTTTGGCGTTGATTTTCGATAGCCGATTGGACAATTGCTTGCCAAGTCACCGTACTACGTTCCCATACTTGTTGTAAATTCTCTCCTTCTGGCATTTGTACATCTGCTGGCGTTGTGCGCCAACGGTGTAACTCTCCAGGGAATTCTTGCTCGATTTCTACTTCTAGTTTTCCTTCCCAAAGTCCATGTCCAATTTCTCTTAAGCCGTCTTGTAATTCTAAATTGACATCAGAATGATGTTGCAAAATAATTTCGGCTGTTTCTTTAGGACGTGCCATAGTGCTACTTACGGCAAAGTCAAGGGCGACATTTTGGAGAAATTCCCCAGCTTTTTTTGCTTGGTTTCTGCCGTTGTCATTGAGGGGAATGTCAATCTGTCCTTGAAATCTGGTTTGGCGGTTCCATTCGGTTTCCCCGTGACGTACCAGTAACAATCTTACACCTTGATGACCAGGACGTAAGGAAGGGAGAGTTTCCCCTAGATGCTGCGTCTGGTTCATCGACTCTAATTGTACTGGTTCGCCCAAACCCCCAGAAAAGTTTAAGACGTTGATGCCACAGTTAGATTGCTGTATGCAATGGTAACGACTGGGGTGAATACCCAAAGCGGTGCTAATCAAGGCGCGATTGATGCCATTATGACCGACGATTAAGATAGTTTCACCTTGATGATGGGGTAAAATTTCTTGCCAAAACTGTCGCGCTTGTTTATACAAAGACAGCACAGGAAAATGTTCTTGAGTTTCCCCGTCTTGGTTAACCACCATCTTCAATTCATCGGGGTGTTCATGCCAAATGCGATAATCTTCAGGAAACTGCTGCTTAACATCAGCACTCACCATTGCTTCCCACAAAGGTAAGTCAACTTCTAGTAGCAAATCAGAAGTTTGCACAACGGCAGACTTCTCAAACTTAGATGTTAACTCACCATGAATAATTTCTGCTGTTTGTTTGGCTCGTTGCAGTGGACTGCTATAAATTCCATGAAATGAAATATTACTGAGGGCTTTGCCGACTTTAGCGGCATCACTACGACCTTTTTCTGTTAATGTTGATACGTCACTGCGCCCTTGAATGCGTTTTTCGGTGTTATATGTGCTTTGGCCATGACGCACGATGATGACACGAGTCATCTTTTTGCCCTCCTCTATCTAAAGGATTAATTCTACTCCATCTTGTTGGCTGCATTATCTCTTAGATTTGGCTTTGGCAACTCAAGATTTTTAGGAGGGTTTGTAAACAGCACCGCAATGATTAACAATTGCTAACAATTACTCACATTTATGAGAGGTTGACAGGATATCGTTTAATTGCATTGTGGATGGAAACAGCCTATAATCTACTAATTAATAACGGTTCAACCGTCGCCGTCAGAGGATACACCCTCCAGTTAAACTGGCGTTTGGTAAACGTGCCGCAGGCGAGGGATAAGCTCCATAGACAAGAGGATTGTTAGTAGCACCTCAAGAAAATTTTCTCAACTTTTGGGAGAGATATAGCGGTCAGATTGACCGTGTTAGCCTGTGGACTAGATAGTGCCGACACTTCTAGGAAGAAGCAGGAAGAAAAAGCTGGCACTTGTTAGCATTTGTTAGCTTTTTTTGAATCGGATTTCAGGGCTACTAAATTTTATTGTGGCAAGTTTTTCTGATACTGCTGGCTCCAGAAAGCGGTATATTCATTTAAGGCAGGGTCGGGAGTCAGCAGTGCCAAAAATCATCGCCATTCTCAACGGTAAAGGTGGAGTCGGTAAAACGACTACCGCCGTCAATTTAGCTGCCCAGTTTGGGAAAAAGAAAAAAGTTATTCTGGTTGATACAGACATTCAAGGTTCTGCTAGTTGGTGGTTTGGGCGGAATCAGAATGGTATGGGGTTTGACTTATCCCAAGAAACAAATCCGCAATTATTAGGTCGGTTAAAAGCAATCACAGGTTACGATTTAGTCATAGTGGATACGCCGCCGGCACTCCACTCGGATGCCTTAGCGACAGTAGTAGCGATCGCAGATTATTTAGTGTTACCTACACCACCAGCAGCAATGGATTTAGCCGCCCTGATTGATACAGTTAAGGCTGCTGTTGTTCCTGTCGGTATTCCCCATCGGGTACTACTGACAAAAGTTGACACCCGATGTATAAATGAAGCCATAGAAGCCCAAAATACTCTGCAACGCTTAGGAATTCCCGCTTGTAAGTCTTTTATTAGGATATACAAAGCCCACGAACGGGCAGCATTGGAGGGTGTGGCTATTAATCAGTGGCGGGGCAGAAATGCTAAAGAGGCAGAGTCAGATTACCGTCGAGTGGCGGAAGAATTACAGCGTGATTGGAGAAAATAATGCCTAAAAAACACAGTCTTTCCGACTTGATTCAAGAGGAAGTCCAAAAATTTAACCCATCTGAAGGTGAATCTGCAATTAATGTCAATGCTGTAGAAGTGGCAGAAGACAATGCTGCCACCCCAGAGGAAACTTCTCAGCCAATAGCTGAAACATTGACTAATAAGCGTAGCAATCCCACAAAAGCTGATTTAGAAGCGACTATTAAACAATTGCAAGCAAGTTTAGAAACATCTCAACAAAACGAAATGTCTCTTAAACAGAAAAAATTAGAATTAGAATCAGCTTTAGCCCAACAAAAAGCCGCAGTAGAAAGAATTACCAAAGAGCTTTATGAAGCTAAACAAACAGCACTACAATTGGCAGAAGCTAATTCCCAACTCATAGAGGAAAATCAATCTTTAAAACAAAAACCGCCAACTCCCACGCCAAAACAACCAGAACAACCAACTTATAAGCCAGTTACCTATAGAAAATCTCACCTCACTCCTGAAAAACTGCCAGTACAGCCAACTGAGTCCCAAGACAATTTTTCTGCCAATACTTGGTTGTATGACTAAAGTTAGAAGGGAGGAAATGTTTTCTCCCTCTCCTCCAGTCCCCAATGGATAAGAGATAATCTTGCCGATGTCTGAAATCTTTAGCTAATATGCGTCACAATTAATACGGCCACCAGAATTCATGGGTGAAACCACAATTTTTTGGTTGTCTACTGTAGGCAGACGCGGCGGATTGTGGCAATGTGGAGATCAGTGGCTAGTAGCACCTTGGAACGGGAATTAAGGAACTTCCACTATGCTGATTTGCCCTCAGTGTCAATTTGAAAATCCCAACGCTAACAAATTCTGTCAGAAATGTGGTGCTTCCTTGTTTCACAAGGTCTGTCATCAATGTGGTACTGATGTACTGGTGTCGGCTCTACATTGTCATAAATGTGGTGCAGAATGTGGAACTGTATGGTGGGCAATTGTAGGTAAGCAAGCCGGGGAGATGGGGATGAGAGGTGAGACAATGCCCGATGCCTCGGTGATTTCGACTGCTCCAGTTGCGGCTTTACATTTGTCTGTGGGTTCATATTTAGACAAAGAGCAGCGTTATCAGTTGTTATCAGAGCTATCAGCAGACAATGATCAATGGTGTGCCAGGGTTTTAGATTGTCAACCTTATCAAATATCGCTGCTGAGTACATTAGCAAATCAGCAACCGAGTTTGCTCACGCCATCGGTAGCAGCTAGTGGTATTCCGATTGTAGCTAAGGCTTACCTGGCGTTAAAATCCTTGCATCACCCAGGAATCCCAAAAATTCATGATGCGTGGCTGGATGGTGATTTGCAGGTATTACTGATTGAAGACCGTTCTGGTTGGCAATCTTTACTTGATTTGTGGTCAGCCGAAAACACAAGTATATCGCAAATTTTATACTGGTGTTATGAAATGACCCAATTGTGGGAGTTATTAGAACCACTGGATTGTCATTATAGTTTGTTGGATTTGGCGAATTTGCGCTTGGATGAAGACCAGACGCTAGTGCTACAACGGTTGTATGTGAAAACACCGAAGGATAATTGGGCGATCGCACCCCTGGCAGATGAAACAGTAGCCACGCTAGCTAGTGGGGAGCAGCCTCTGACGGTGAAAGCATTAGGTAGAGTATGGCAGAACCTGTTTAAATCCTCTCAACGCACTCAATTTGGTTCAGTAGTGCAGATTTTGGACGATTTAGAACAGGGTAAAATCCAGACAATTGCACAGTTGCGATCGCGTTTAACAACAGTAGCCACAGAACTAGAAACCACATCCCCCAATTTGGCAGCAATGGAAGAAGAAAACACCTCTGCACCTACACTTTTACAAGTAGATGAGTCAGAAAATGCCGAAAATCAATCAGATGACTTACCAACAATTGTGCTGTCCGTACAGTTAAGCAGCTTAGAAGATGCAGGACAAACTGATGTCGGTAGGCAAAGGCAACATAATGAAGACTACTTTGGGATTGAAACTAAAATTGAGAAAGTGGACTTGCCCAAACACCGAATTTTACAAGCCAGAGGCTTGTATATTCTCTGCGATGGTATGGGCGGACACGCTGGCGGTGAAGTGGCTAGTGAATTAGCAGTAAACACCCTACGGCAATACTTTCAAACACACTGGACAACAAACCAACTGCCAACAGAAGATACAATTCGTGAGGGAGTGTATCAAGCTAATCAGGTAATTTACCAACAAAATCAACAAGATGCCCGTTCGGGAAGCGGACGCATGGGTACTACTTTAGTGATGCTGCTGATTCAAGGCAATCAAGCCGCAGTGGCTCATGTAGGAGATAGTCGTTGCTACCGCGTCACTCGCAAGCAGGGTTTAGAGCAAATCACGGTAGATCATGAAGTCGGACAACGAGAAATAGCCAGAGGAGTACAAGCTAAAATAGCTTATGCTCGTCCTGATGCTTATCAACTGACTCAAGCCTTGGGGCCACGAGAGCGCACTACCATCAATCCTGATGTCGAGTTTTTTGAGATTCATGAAGATCACCTTTTCGCTTTAGTTTCAGATGGGTTATCCGATAATGATTTGTTAGAAACCCACTGGCAGACTCACCTATTGCCCTTCTTAAGTTCCGGTACTAGCTTAGAAGCAGGGGTGAGAGAATTAATTGAATTGGCCAACCAATACAATGGTCATGACAACATTACTGCTATACTTGTCCGGGCGAAAGTACGTCCAAATGTGGGGAGTCGGGAGTAGGGACAAATCAATTCAAAATTCGTCTTGAAAAGTTTCCTACGGCGGGAAA